>NZ_NUEU01000032.1:0-9718 GCF_002556365.1 Bacillus sp. AFS002410 | reverse complement strand
CGCACATGCATGCGTTAGTTGAACTAGGATGTTCCTTATAACTTTGAACGTTTTTTTATTAAACAAATAATAAAGAAGATTATTGAATATATAAAAACAATAATACTGTCAAATTTTATTACATTATATGTGGAATTAAGATACTCATATTTATCATAAAAATAATTATTTATTATATTGGGGTTAGCACCAGAACCACTCATAATAGCGTATTCATTATTCGAATCTACCAACCACGTAGCAAAAATGTAAATTAGGATAAATGATAAAAATATCAATATATACTTCTTTCTCATGTCTCAAACCTCGTCTTTTATAGTTATTTGAATTTTTAAATAATATTTACATATATCCATATTTAAACATAATTTAATTGAATTACTATTGTTTCTTATTGAACTAAACTGCCATTTTGTTGAATAAAAAAAGCCGCATATAAGCAGCTCGTGTTATTGAACTACCGCATGCGTTAGTTGTATAAGAATAAAGTTATTATTTCTATTCTTTCCTTAGAAGAATCGTAATTAGATATACAATAACAATCCCAGTAGTAGTCATGCCAACTGTTGATACAAAATTTGCTACACTCAAATTTTCAGTTATCGTTACTTCTCCCCACTCTTCAATAACTCTTAAACTAACTCCCACAACGCCACAAATAATATCTATAATTAAGGTATTGTACCACTTTCTTTGAAAAGCGATATAACATGAAATACCTGCCATTATACTATAAAAGTAATATAGAAAATTTAAATCCGAAGTTAATTTCAAAGGAAATACAACGAATGATAATATAATTTGCATTAAAGATATTAGGAAAATAAGAGTCAACTTTTTTTTATTTTTGAGAGATAATGCCAAGTTCATTTTATTACCACCTCACTATATATTCGTTTCCAAATGAATACATCATATGTCTTTTACTGAAAGAATAAATTTATATTTTAATTGATAGTATTCGGTATGAATTACTGAAATCCTTGTTCAACTATCCTGCCATTTTGTTTAATAAGAAAAAGCGATCTACTATTGAAGAATCGCATTAGTTAGTTCAATAAGAAACTTTATTTTTTCTACTGATTAATAAGTATCCACTTATCACCAAAATGATTGTTGACAAAAAAAGGATCGTGCAACCAATTTGAATGCTTATGCTTGGCTGGTCAAGAAAGATTGATAATTCTCCATTAGTGATTTTTGCAATATTAAAATACGTAAATGGAGATAGGTAAGCAAAATTAATAATTACCTTTGTACTGACAATGTATCCTATCAATAAAGTTAGTGTCGTGGTTGCAAATACTGCTAATGAATTTTTAAAAAGAAGGGATATTAAGTGCGACAATGCGATTGTAAATAAGAGTAGGCATATTAATAAGACAAGACTTTGTACAATATTGACTCCTAGTGGAATAAAATGAAACCCATTTCCCCCATATGAAATATTGCCCGTGTAATTTGAAGAAATTGCAATTTTGGGATGATCATAGAATAAAATAGGATACTCCCAATCGCCGAATCGATTAAACAACATTCCAATAATTAATACGAACAAAACAAGTCCTATACTATTTAATAATGAAAAGATTGTAGAATTTAATATTTTACCAATAAATATTTGCTTAGTATCGATAGGTTGAGTTTTTAAAAAATAAAGTGTATTCTTTTTCCCTCGTTCAATAGCAAATCCAGATCCAAATAGTAATATAAATAGACAGATTGGAACTAGATAAAAATAATCTTTAAAGAATACGTAAAGTGTATAAAGACCACTATTATCTAACTTCTGATTCATTTCTAACCATTTATTTGAACCATCTTTTTCAAGTGCACTATTGTTTGTAAAAATCGTAGGAACAAAATCACCTGAAAATACAGGTTGAATATCGTGTTCCATAAGCCACTTTTTCTCAGCTATACTAACATCTATTGTGTATTGACCCAATGTTTCCTTAAAAGCATTTTGTAGATTACCTGAATCAATTTCCTTATTGGCAAAACGCGTTTGAAAAAGTTGATATTCATAGAAGGGGTACCAGTTTCCATTTTTATAGCCGTTCACTGCTGCCTTATTTTTATTTAGTGTTTCTAGTATGACAGCTTCTCCCTTCTTTAAGTCAACTAACTGCTCCTTGTAGGTAGAATTATTAGGTTCTTTTTCTAGTATTGCTATTTGTTGCTTCATGTCTGGATACACAACGCTTTCAATGATATCTGCTGATTCTTTTAATTCTTGAAAGTACTCTTTCTTCTTTTCTTCTGTTTGTTCAGATAAAAAGAAATAACCAAGTATTACTAGTATTGAAAGTAAAAAATTCACCTGCTTAAATAAGCCTCTACGTCTTATTTTACGAATTTCAAACAAAATCACGATCAATAGCGTATTAGCATTAATTTTAGTTTTCCCTCTATGAAACGGAGTTAGATAAGACGAATTGTTTAATAACTCACTTTCGCTTTCAGGTAGAAATATAGATGGAAGTAAGATACTAAGACTCCAAACAATCGCAAAAAAAAGTAAAATCCAACCTGTATTATTAGGTGATTCATTTAGAATTTTGTTAAATTGGAATGACTGGAACGGATTCCATCCTACTTGTATAGATTTATTCATTTTTGTTAATGTAATTCCTACGGTTAAGATAAAACAAGTAGTGATAAAAACAGTAAAAGAATTTCTCGCCCATCTACTTATTAGAAATACGATACCAAACGTTACAAGACTCGTATTCAAAAAGAGAATTAATTCTCTTATTATGTAGTAAGTAGTTGAAATAATAGTAAATGTTTCTCCAGATCCCACTAATTGAGGATATTGGAAATTCATCATCTGATTACCAAAAATCCATGATACACCAATTCCTAGAATTATGACTAATATAATAAATATAAATACTATAATAAGTATACAAATGAACTTACCAATGAAAAGTTTCCATCTTGGAATCGGTTGAGTTTTCAAAAACAGCCATGTGTTTTGCTCTTTTTCATCGGTTATTATATTTCCAAATAAAAACAACATAACAATGACACCTGTAACTCCAAATAATAATTTGGAATTCACTTTTAAAAATAACATAGGTGCTAAAGGGTATTCTTCATCTACATACGAAAGATCATGTTTAATCATCCACTCGTTTTTTGCAATCGCTCGGCTTCTCTCCGTTCCTTGGAGTGATTGAAATTCTCCACCGTATTTGGAGAACTGCAATAAACTTATTAAAAAGTCATGCTCGTAAGTAGGAATCTTATCCCAATCTTTACTGGTAATTGCAAGCTTCCAATTGTAAAGAGCCTTACCCATTTCTATAATTTCTTCTAGCTGTCTGGTATACACCTCATCAATTGAATTATCACTTTCACGTCCACGTAAACTCTGATAAATTTTATCTGTTTCTTCAAAATAAGGCTTCATCTTTTGTTCGGCTCTGTCTTTGAGTGTGGATTTTTCCATATAATTTTGGATAAAGGTCCCACCTACACAAAATAAAATTATAAGTAACATCCAAAGGAAATGTCGTTTACGCCAGAATTTTTTCAATTCGAATAGTATGAAGTTAAATATAATCACCCCTCATCAAAGAAAATCTTTTTATAACGTTCTTCTGTACTCATTGAAAGTTCCTTATTTATAAGGACTCCTTTCTTCAAAAATAAGACATGAGAAGTGACACGATCAATTTCTGATAAGTTATGTGACGAAAGAAGTATTGCTGTTCCTTGTTCTACTAACTGTAATAATAGCTCACGCACTTTAATTGCACTCGACGGATCTAGACCATTCAACGGCTCATCTAAAATCAGCAATTTAGGTTGATTAACAATAGCCAAAGTCAAAAGTAAAAGTTGCTTCATCCCAAGCGAATAATAAGCAACCTTTTTGTTCAAATAGCCATCAACTCCTACTATTTCAGCTGTTTGCATTAATTGTTTCCTTGTAATTCCTTGTATATCTCCAATGAATTGGAGATGATCATATCCTGTTAAATAATCATAAAGAACCGAATTATCTTGCATGAAAGAAATTTCTCGAAATATAGTTGGATTTTTATTACTTTTTCCTAGAATAGTAACTTCACCTTGATCAGCAGCTAAAAGGTTAGTAATTGTGTTTAGAAGGGTCGATTTCCCAGAACCATTTGGACCTACTAAAGCTACAATTTGTGGCTTGTGAATTTCAAATGTAATCCCAGTTAACACTTTTTCATTACCATATGATTTATGTATTTGATTGACTGATAAAATCATCACCATCATTCCTTCTATAAACAAATTGGGAATCTTTAAGTTAGTAAAAACACTTTCATCTTCTTACAATCAAATTTTCCATATTATGTTAATTTCTTCCCAAAAATGATTTTACCTTCATTACTTTTTTAAAGAATATTAATAATTTATTTACTTGAGAGCAAACCAGAGCAAAAAAAAACCGACTTAATAGTCGGTCATTTTGTTGAACTAATGCATGCGTTAGTTGCATTAGGTTACTTCATTGATTGTGCAATTTTCCCCAATATTTCATCCGTTAAATTATCACTATCCATTGTAATGAACGTTCCATCTTGAGACCAAAAAAGTAAGCCACCCATATTAATTTGCCATTTTGGTATGTACCACTATTTGCCCATTCTTTGAAATATCCTTTATGCCCATTAATATCAACTTGTTCGACATACAAAAACGCCATCCTTTCCTATGATTCTACAGAAAGAATAGCGTATTTGATAAGTGACAATATAGTTGTTTAATTCTTATTAGACTAACGCGCAGTTTATTAGTTCAATAATCAAAGGTAAGAGAGGATTTCCACCTTTACCTTATTTTAACTTTAGCTCTAGTATAGGGTATGGACGTCCAGAAGAATCTGTCTCCGTTTCATTTACTATAAAAAAGCCATTATTAATATAGAATCTAGTTGCACTCTTATTGTCTTTATTTACATCAACTGTTGTAATATCAAAGTCTTTAATTAAAAAATTAATAATAGCTTTACCGTATCCTTTACCTATTTTATTAGGTTTTAAAAATAACATTTCTAAGTGTTTTTTATTTATAGCGGAAAAGCCAATTAAATCCTCATTTTCATACCATAACTGGACATTAAGATGTGGGAAATATGAAGGTATTTCTTTTTTAAACTCTTCTCTATCGGTTTCTCTTAAAAAGTGATGAGTAGCTAAAACCGACTCTTCCCATATACTCAAAATTGTATCATAATCTTTCTGATTTGCTTTTCTATATATCATTAATATCTCTCCTTAAGTTTTAAATTATCAACTCCTTCCCAATAAGTATTTTATGATTTTCATGTTATATAGCCACGAACTTAAAATGTTCATTAATAAAACCTCCAAATAAACATTTATTTAATTGAATTAAAATATCAAATATTTATAATTTAGTCAATAACTTTAACCCACCTCTACAATTTCCCCTTTATTTTATCATGATTTATTATTCAGCTCTGCCGTCATTTAGCGTATAAAAAAATCGACTTAAAAGTCGATCATGTTGTACAACTAACGTATGCGTTAGTTCAATATGAATTCATCTCGAATTTATGTAATAAATTAGGTGGTCAGTCCACTCACCATTTTCGAAAATAAACCCATTTCTTATACATTCAAACTTCATTCCAACGCTTTCTGCTAATTTAATAGGTGAAGTATTATCAACGTATATATGAGCTTCAATACGATGGAATTTCAAATCCCTGAAGGCAATCTTAATTGTTTCTTTTACTGCTTCTTTGGCATAGCCATTCCTCCAATATTGGTTATGGATGGTATAGCCAATTCTACCCCATTGAAAATCATTTCTAGCTAAGGTAGAGAAATCTATCATTCCTAAGTGAGTTCCATCATTTTTCAAAAATACCCCAAAAACATGGGCTGTATCATTCAATGCTAATTGTTGATGCTTCCTTACTAAATTAATAAACCATTCTTCACTACAATCACTCATATCAATCTTACCTTTATCATACTTATGTTGAGCTAGAAGTCTATTTTCAAATTCACTAAGCCAATTTTGAAAATCTTCTTCTTTCAATGGTCTAATTATTAATCTTTCAGTTTCTGAAAAATAGTTAAAATTGTTCAAACAAAGCAACCTTTCTTAATAAGTTTGTAATCTTGTTTAACTATCGCACTGCATTAGTTGAATAACAAATTACCTTACGATTTACTTTTTAATTTATTAAATACTTCTTTCTCTTTAGGAGTAAAATCATTATAATTTTTTAATAGAATCCATTTATCACCAAAGATTCTTTTATTTACACTTATTAGCATATCCTCATAAAAATCTTTTTCAGAAGCAATATATTTAGTTGTATCTATATACTGTTTCAAATTGTTATTCTTATAATCCAATATTGTATTACCTTCTTTATGAATGAAATATACCTCGTTACCAATTTTTTTGTATGCTTTGATATTACCAACAAAAAGTTGAAAAGAACTTTTCATATCCTGTACGTAGTAATCCCCATTAGGGTCAAACTGCATGATCTGGTATCTGCCATCTCCAAAATAATCAGTAGTTGCATCAACAATTTTGTATTTTAGATTTCTTATCTTTTCTTTTTCATTCATAAATGATTTAGCGTATAAGACAACACCTAAAATAGAAATGAAAATAACAACTAACAATAGTACAAACTTTTTACTTTTTCCATTCTTTTAAATACGTATAAAAACAAAGTAGAGTAATACTTTATCTAAAAATAATATCATTCCCTGAATTTTCCAGACATCTTTAATTGAACTAAACTGCAAAACAGCACAAAAAAAGACCGCAGTAGCAGCCTTCACGATGTTCAACTAACGCATGCGTTAGTTGCATAAGAATTTATTTATTTATTTTCCGATTCATTTATCAACTTACAAAGATATCCGACTTGTCTTTTGATAAAAAAGTTCTTTACTGAATTTATTAAAAATGTCGATAAATTAGCTTTTAAATTAGCTGAAAATGATAAAAAAGTTCTTTACAGTTCGTAATAATTGTAACAATTCGAATTAAGTTCATGATAAAAAGTTCTTTACTAATTGTAATATATGTAATAATCCTGCTCATCTATTGTAATTAAACTGCTGTGTTATATGTTAGCTTACTATTATGGGTATTCATGTACTCAGATGAAGTTTCTCTAACTGCAATAAATTCTTGGCTTCTAGGAATCATTTATTAGAAAAAATGTCCTTCTTAAAATGTTCTGACACAACAAAACGAGAATCCAAATAGTTATCAATGATGTCTTTCCTTATTGCTTCAATTTGGACTCAAGTATTAATTGAGTTGATTGAAAGTAGGTTCAACAAAGGCATGTGAAAATTACTCTTTAAAATATACTGCATAGTGAATAGGTTCTTCAAACCCTAACTTTTCTGCTAATCGTATTGAGCCAAAATTATCAATATCACATTCCCAACGGGGAGCTAAACCTTTATTTATACAATCTTGTATATACATTTTTGCAGCAATAAAGGCCAAACCTTTCCCTCTATATTCTTCTTTAGTTGCAATGTCTATTTCGGAGAATAATTCATTAGCAAATACAGATGTACACTCACATACAGACACTTCTTTATGTAAAACACAAATTCCAAAACCATTTTCTAAATAATTTGAAACAGAATCCCAGTAATGCTTATAGTAAATTGGTTTAAATCCAACATTTGACTGAAGTACATTTTCATCAATTTTTTTTAATGAATAGTCTTGTGGTAATTCATCATTATCTAGTATTTCTTCTTTAAATTTAAACGTAAAAGAATATCGATCCAACTTAGTTAATTTGTTATTTAAAAGGTCATTAATTAATTGATTCCAAGAACCTGATGAAGAATATAAAATAAAAGGTAATTCCTTCTCTTCTACTCTATCAATATAAAATTCCTTTAACCAATAGTTAAAAGAAATATTTGATGTTTCTCCACTTACACAGTAGAATCCTGATTTCGTACCAATAAAAATGGATTTTGGAGTTTCGATATGATCAACAAATACATCACCATCTACTATCTCTTGCAAAACTGAATAAACAAACGTAGGTGTATAATTTATTGAAATAATTAATGGGAAAATATTTTTATATTCTTTATTATTTAATTTAATCATTGATTCACCTTTCTTTATCGACGTTTTTAAATTTTATTAAGCCAACAATAGCTTTATGCCCATGCCATTAGTTTTGTTATCCTATTCGGCTAACATCACTAGAGTTCCTTCTTATCCGCTGTTATACTATTCAGTTAATCTGCCTAGCCACAACTAATGCAAACTACTCGATTACTTTCCAGATTCGATAATGTTTGAACCAACTACCTCGGCAATCTTCTTGAGTATACCCAAATCAACTAAAGTTTTAGCATTTGTTTTTGGTTCTTTTCCACATCCTGCAAGTAATCCAATAGATAAAATACCGCATATTATTAATCTTTTTATATATTTCTCCCTCGTATAAAAACTCCTAACAAATGCTATTTCGTGAACAAACCAATTTTTACCTACTTTATTCTTCAACTAAACTGCCTAAAAAGTTTAAATAGACAAAATAAAAACCACTATTACAATTGTCTGTAATAGTGGGCAACTAATTTGTTACTAGAATATTACATTCAGTAAAGAACTTTATAATCTAGTAAACAAGAATTTTATCCAGTAAAGGACTTTTTCATCCAGAAATACGACTATATGCTCTCTTTTTGTAGTTTCTTCGATATCATTATTTTCAACAAGGTCATCAATGCCTTTACTAATTACATTCCATAAAGGTGTAATTTCAAATTTTACATATGGATGTAACATCCTATTTCCTCCTTGTGTCTTAGTTCAACTAAAGCATGCTTTAGTTGAATAACGATAACTATAAAACGTGTAAATTTGTGATTGAAAACGATAAAACGTTATCTGATTGGTCGATTATTGCTTCACAAGACAATGTTAAGTCACTTTCCTTATTATCTATCCAAAGTTCAAATTCCATTGCATATCCTTCGCCATAATTGTACTCAATATAATTAATATTCTCGTAAGCTAAATCATGTGGAATTGTAAGTGTCCCCCAGTAATTTAGTTCTTCTTTAATGTCCTCGATTGTAAGTTCTTTGATTAGTTTGGAACTAATTTTTACAAAATCTTTATTTACTAAGTCAAAAACAATTTCTTTAAGTAATAACTTCAATTTTTCTTTTAAATTCATAATTCCACCACCTATTATGAATTTAATTATACAGTATCTTATTATACTATCCTGCCATTTTGTTCAATAAAAAATGACCGACAAGATCGCCGATCACGTTGTTCAACTAGTCGAGTAGAATGGAGTCTTTTTACCTTGCGGTAAATTGCACTCCACCCCCTCTCAGAACCGTGCTTGCACTATTAATGCACACGGCTCCTCCAGTAATCATTTACAGAATGTAGCTAATTCCTTTTCTTAAATCATAGATATTCACCTTAACCCTTGGTGAGGGTAGTGGAAATATACTAAGGAAGAGCCTGTATTTCTCCCAGTTAAAGGATTTTCTTTGACTTCTTCTATTAAGCCATTTAAATATTAGGTTCTCGATTTTGGCTTTGAAAATGTTAACACTTGGAATATTATCAGTTATGCAATAGTAGTTGTAGTACCCAATAAGCGAGCGTTTGAATCTGTCCATGATTATATGAATATTATTATTTCTATCCTTCTTCAACCATTCTTTAG
>NZ_NUEU01000031.1:0-84516 GCF_002556365.1 Bacillus sp. AFS002410 | reverse complement strand
TCAGCTAGTCTATTAAAAAATCTCAAATTTAAGTGTCTACTTTCTTGACCGAAGTCCATTTTTGTTCATATTACAATTTTTTTCGTGCATAAACGGCTAATGTGCGCTTCATGGTGCTGAAATATAGCCTACTCAGTACCTAAAACACGAACACAATATGAACAATATTGATAAAGCTGTGAACTTGGTTGATATATCATTCATTCTCGTTGATATATTGCTAAATTCCGTTGATAAATCACCTAAACTCGTTGATATATTGCCAAATTTCGTTGATAAGTCACCTGAATTCGTTGATATATTGTTAAATTTCGTTGATAAATCACCTGAATTCGTTGATATATTGTTAAATGGAACAGAAATCCCCTCTAAACCTCCCAATTTATAGATTAATTCAAATAAAAACAAAGAAACCACAAGGAAAATTAATTCCTTGTAGTCTTTTGAGTTAAACCGATTATAAACCTAGCTCACTTTTTACAATCTCTAATGTTTTTGTTTTATATTTACTTTTTGGTTTTGGTGCAGTTTGTACTGATGGATTTTGCATTAAATAGTTCTTTTCAACGAATGCAAGATCTTTAGCATCTACTTTACCATCTACGTTTATATCTGCACTTCGTTTGTTTGTTCCCCAATATGTTTGGATGTATAGTGCATCCATTACATCAATTACATCGTCACCATTTACGTCTCCACCAAGCAATTTAGGTAGATTGATTTTTAAAAATTGACCGCTCAGTTCCCCTTTATCATTTTGCATTCCAATTTTGAAGTTATATAGACTTCTAAAATGTCCTGGTACTTTTACTGATAATTGGAGCGGTTTATTAGTAAGAGACAAGTGTAGCGCTTCAATTTTACCAAACTTAGTAAAGATTTGATCATACTTATTTCCAATAGCATCTTGGATTGAAACATCAGCTCCCACTAAACTATAATCTCTTTTACTATCAAATGCTCCACTACTAGTTAATAAGCCTTCCGCATATAAAACAGATTTCATTTTAGAATACGTTGGAACTAAATCTACATAAGGCGAATTTGTAATAAGTGACGTCGTTTTCCCAGATCGATTTACATAGGTGCTTGATGCATATACGAGACTACTATCAGGTCGGATTTCAAAATTATAATCTTTTACTTTGTACGTAACTTCTGCTAATGGGATGTCTCCATTTAAAGTTTGCGTATTATTATCAGTAGTTTCTACGGTTATACTATTTGCTGTTTTAGTAAATTTAACTTCTCCAAGTTTACTAGTATCTGGGTGTAGTGCAATATTTTCAATCGATAAAAAGTCTGAAGCAACGCTTAAGTTGACTGTACCCTTTTTAAAATCAGTTGCGTTTTTTATGACGATTTTTGCTTTCACAATATCATCAGTTTTCGCAGTATTTTTATCAACGATTGTAGTCAAATATGGTGTACCTTTTTTTACGATTTTAATTGTTTTAGGTATGATACTTCCGTTTCCTGCAGAATCGGTTACAACTAGGTTAACAAGCTTTGCCCCCGAACCAATCGGTACTTCATATTTAAATGTACCGTCCGTATTAACTGGAATTTCAACAGGAATTTCCCCTTGTGCTGTATCGTAGACCTTATTAGCCGATTGATCAATTTTCATACCTGCCGCTTTATAATCTTCAATATCTTGATCAAATACGGAGCCAGTTATTGTAACTGATTTTTGCCCATCTTCATATTCAATGATATCCCCTACTGGCACATCAAATGTATATTTAGGCTTCCTGTTATCAACTACTAAATTACGATATTCTATGAATTGCTTACCAGTATCAGATGTTGCAAGCATTTTAATTTTATAAAAGCCTTCATCCAGTACGACACTTGTAGAACTTATTCCGCTCGGTAATGTATTATCAAATGGATAAAACGTACCATTAAAGAGATTCAGATTGACTAAATCACCTTCATTTAAGCTAAAACCATTCACTGTTCCAAGATAACCTATTTCTTGATTCGTTTTTCCATCTTCTAAAATGAAATCAATATTTCTAACATTTGATTTCATTTGAACTTGTGCGGATATCGTCTTAATCGTGTTCGGACTTGAATATGCATCTCTATAACGGTCTTCTGATAAACCTAGTGATGATGTTTCAAAACCCCCTATTCCTTCTTCAACAGCATGCACTGCAAAAGGAATTTTATATGTTTCGTTAGGATCATTCTGATTCGTATAAACAATATCCCCCTCATAATTACCTTTTTCTGCTGTTTTCGGTATGAAAATGGAAGCTTTCGTATTTTTTTGTGAATTTGCAGGTAGTTTAATAGTTGGTTCAATTAAAACTTTTACTCCGTTTTTATCAGCATCTTTAGATCCACGTAAGCCTGTTTGATAGTGAACTGCTACATCAAAGGTTTTTGTTTCAATACCAGTATTTTTAACGATAACTTTGCGCTCTTCATTCACGTCCTCACTTAGATTGACTGAACCAAAACTCAGCGCACCTGTTTCATCTTTAATGTTTTTTTCTTTACCATTTTTTAAAATAGGTGTTTCATTTTGAACTTTCATTTCAATCGATGAATGAACTGCTTTATAAATATTAACTCGGCCTGCCCCTGTTTCAAATACACTATAATCCTTACTTAAAGAACTCGCTGTATTCATTAGTATCGCCTTTACATCACTTGGTTGTAAGTTTGGTTTAGCTTGGAGTAAAAGTGCAGCCATGCCCGTAACATTTGGTGTTGCCATCGATGTACCTGAAAGACGTTCGTATGCGTATTGATAATCATTTGGCGTATTTTTATTGATCATATAAGCTGGAACTGTAGAGAATACGCCTACACCTGGAGCTGTAACTTCTGGCTTTATATCGTATGTAATACGCGCTGGTCCACGGGAGCTAAAATCCGCTAACTCGTCTGATTTAGTTTGGAATTCTCCAAGTTCATTAAATGTAATTGTGCTTGTTGAATTGACCTTTGATTTCAATGCTAATCCTTGAGTATTCGTTAAGGTGAATGTTGGAATATAGTCTAAACCTTCACCTAAGTATGCAGGTATTAATCCCTCATCAGGATTATTATTAAAAAGTAGAGCTGCTGCTGCACCATTTTGTTTTGCAAATTTTACTTTATCACCTAATGTAATATTATTCCCACGACTAATTAATGCAATTTTCCCCTTTAGATCTTTATTCTTATAATCTGACTGTGCGCCATAGCCTACATCAATTATTGAATAAGATTGACCCTTCAATTGATCTACATGATCTGAATATCCTTTAGCCATTTCTTGCAAGTCAGTTGATATTGAATCAGTACCTGATTGAAGTTCACTCTTATATGTATGTACAATATTTGGTTCATTACTTGCACCTACAGTTAAAGCAAGTGCAGCTGTACCCGGAGAACCTAAAGTATATAAATCATTTCCGCTGTTTCCAGCTGCGATTACAGCTGTAACTCCGCTTAGTACAGCTTGATTGATTGCTATACTTGTTGTATAAAGAGGATTATTAATTCCTGCACCTAAGGATAAATTAATGACATCCATTCCATCTGCTACTGCTTGATCAATCCCAGCCAAAACAGTAGAATCTGTACCAGAACCGTATTGTCCTAATACTCGATAAGCATGTAACTCGACATCAGGGGCAATCCCTTCCATTTTAATATCACCGTCATTTTTTCCTTGTCCGGCGATAATTCCAGCAACATGAGTTCCATGTTCAGTATAAAAAGACGCTCCTGTTGCCCAGAAAAATTCGGCAAAACCAGATTTTTTCCAATCTTCATATGTAGTTTCCATCGGATCATTATCATTATCGATAAAATCGTATCCACCTTTATAAACATCTTTTAGATCTGGATGATTATAGTCAATCCCTGTATCAATGACCCCTACTTTAACTCCTTTTCCAGTAATTCCTTCATGATGAAGTTTGTCCACTCCTAGAAAAGAAAGGGTTGATTGATTACTCGATGCTCCAGATTGCATTTCTTCTTGAGTTGTATCAGCCTCAGCATGAACTTCTTCATTACTCCAAACTGCTTTAACAGCTTTCGATTTTAGTAAGTTTTTAATTTGATTTGCTGGTATACTCATCGAAACACCATTAAACGCATGTTTATAAGATCGATTTACTTTATATTTCACTTTATTATTATTGTCTTCTGTTAATACCCTTCCTAAATCCTTAGAAAACGTTGTATGATCTTGATCAACTAAGCTAGTCGCTTCAGTCTTTGTTAACTGTTTGCCATTTAAAGATGATTCGAGCTGAGCGACTTTTGCCGGTTTATTATTAAACTCAACAATTACGCTCGTTTCGGTTGCGGCATCTAAATCAATATCAGGATTAACTTGAAGCCCAGTCTCATTACTCGTTGAAAGCTGATGTAGTGCCGCCCTCTCGGCTGTTGATAGATTAGCCAGCATATCATCTATTTTCGAGTATGTTGCAGCTTTTGATGAAATTGTTACATGACTCAAGGATCCAAGAATAAAGCTCGAAGACAATGCTAACACAGAAAAGCCTTTGACAAACTTACTTCCAAAAATGTTTTTCCCCATCTTCTACCTCCAATTATTCAAAAATAAAATTCACCTTTATTATTTATTATTCTGAATTTTCGGTCAATTGGGTTATTCATTTCCTATTAAATCAACTTTCACATACTATTCGACGTAAACCATCAAAAAATTTATAAAAAGTTAATTAACTTCTTTCCTTTTAGCACGAGGAAAACAAAAAAAAGAGACCTCAAAAAAATTGAAATCTCTTCTAACTTATCTATTTTGTATTTCAGAAACCTTCGTACCGTTCAAAAAATTGAGTAATTCATTAAATGTATTTTGGGCTGCTTTTGTATTCATTTGAAACTGGTATTCATGTCCGATCTTACCTTCTGATTTAGGATAAAAGACTTGCTTTACGCCTGTTCTTTTTTCTAGTAAAGTTGCAAATCGTTTCCCCTGTGATTCAAATGAATCAGTATTTCCATCTGTAATAAATGTTGAAACGAAATGATCTGGTACATTTCTTAAAAGTGATGATTCTTTTGTCATCTTTTCATTTTCCCAATTATATTTTCCAAAATATGCCCAACCAACGCGTTTAAATACAAATTTCATCAGCCTTGAGGAAGCGTGTGTCTGAACTTCTTTCATATCATATGGCCCACAAAGTAGGATTGCACCCCGTATTGTTTTCGGATCAACACTTTGACCTATTTTTGCTGTGTTAGAATAGTTTTTATTCATTTGAATGCTAATGAATTGTGCCGCAAGTTGCGCACCAGCAGAATCTCCAGCTAAATAAACATTGTTCAAATCCAGTCCATATTTATGTGCATTCATTTTGATAAAGCGATAAGCTTGATCAATTTGTTGGAAAGGCATCGGATAATTTACACTTGGTGCCAAGCCGTAATTAATATTTACTACATTATATCCATGACTAGCTATATAAGTAGCATATTTACGAACATCATTTTTATCACCTGCTACAAAAGCACCCCCATGAATCCAAAAAATAGTAGGTACATATTTCAAATCACCTTTATATTTAATTAAATCAAACGTACTGTTTTCAAATTTTGAAGTATAATTGATATCCGTTTTCATTGTTGTTTTCTGCTTTGCAATCCCATAATCAGCAGCTTCAACTTCCATTCCACCTGCAAATGATTTTTTCAATAACCAAGTAACAGGTCTTGGAGATAGAAAAACTGATCCAACTCCAATTACTATGATTAAAAGTAAACATATACCAATTATTTTGAATGTACGCTTCATTTTTTTCCTCCTGATAAAGAGCTTACTGAAGCTTATTATTCGATTTTCCAGAAAATATCATACTTGGAGCAAGGGGTGTACTTTTACCTTCAAAATAAAAAAAGAACTTCTTCCAAAAAGAAAAAGCCCCTTCTATTTCAGATTGCTCCGTATTATTTTGTAATCGTAACAATAACTCCATCTTTATTATTTCCCGATAGTTCGTACGAAGCTTTTTCGGGTAAATAAATATCTGTTGTTTTATTTTTAATAGGGTAATAATAAATCTCATATTTTTTTGAACCGATGTTTACTAATAAACTCTTCTTTTTTTTCAAGAAATCTAAATACTCTTCTAATGTAAAATTATTTTCTTTCATTATGGCACTATGAGGTAAGCCAACATAACGGAAATGCCATGGTTCAAATTGTATTCCCGTAATGTCCTCTTTTCCTTTCGGATAACGTAAAATAAATCCATATTTCCATGAATTTTGTTTTAACCACTTGCCCTCAGGTGCATAGTCCATTTTTGTTAAAGTCGAGCCTATATCTAAAGATAATCCTGAGTTGTGTTCACTATAACCAGCTGGTAATGCTATATCTGAACCTTTTTCCTCATAAAGTTTTTCTTGTTTACTATTATTACGATATCCGCTCGAAATCATAAAGTGATTAATACCTTTTAATTCAGCTGCGTCGATCATTTTAGAGAGATTTAGCGCTACATCTTTTGAAAGGCTCATAGAATTATCTGATAATACCATATTATCGGGTATTTTATTTTGAAATAAATTAATGATATCTGATTTTACACCTTGTTCTCGAATTTTAAGATTTTTATTAATTAAAATTAAATCCCCTTGATAAATTTCTTCTTTTGAAACTTTTAATATGTGACTATACTTCTGTGTTGGCTTATTTAAAGTTTTATAGTTAACATCTTGATTGATTTTTTCTTGGAATAGTAGATAACAAATTAAAAGTGAGATTAAAAATAAAAAAAACTTCTTCATACCATAATTCCTCCTGATTCGTAATGTAACATTAGAATAGGAAAAACTGTTTAAGAAGAAGTGGTGGAAAATCTTAAATTTTTCTTAAGTTTCGTTTGAGATTGGCATTCTTACTTCAAAAATCGTTCGGATTAAACTACTTTCTACTGAAATTGTTCCTTTATGTTGCTCAACAATATTTTTAGAAATGAACAAGCCCAGTCCCGTACTATCCTCTTGCCCTGTTCTCGATTTATCGCCGGTATAAAACATTTCAAAAATATTCGGTAAATCCTCGGGAGGAATATGATCCCCATAATTTATGACTTGTACAACAGCGATTTCATTTTCAATTAAGCAATTAATATCTACATATTGCCCGTCACTTCCATAACGTGCTGCATTCATTAGTAGATTTTCAAATACACGTGCTAATAGTGCACCATCAGCTACCATTTCTAATTTTGAAATGATATTTGTTCTTGCAATTAACTCGTTATTTGCAAAAACTGGATATAACTCTTCGATCAACTGGATAAGTAGTTTACTTAAATCAATTGTTTTATAGTCAAGTGGCAGCATTCCATAATTCATTCTAGTTACTTCAAATAGTTCATTAATCAACTGCTCTAAACGTTGCGATTTCTTAAAAGCAATCGACGTAAAATGTTTAACTTGCTCCTCCGTCAGTTGATCATCTTGAAGTATAAAATCTAAATAACCTAAAACTGAAGTTAAAGGCGTTCGTAAATCATGAGCTAAATTCAAAACTAACTGATCCTTGCTACTTTCTGCAAATTCTCCACGTTCGATTGCTTGTTTAAGCTTCTCACTCGCCATGTTCATATCCTTTGCAATAAGCTTAAATTCATCATTCGATGAAATATGTACACGACCTGTAAAGTCTCCAGTTGCAAGTAAATGAATCCCTCTGGAAATCTCTTTAAAATAGGAGTCATATGGCTTAATTAGAAAATAGAAAATGATAATTGCGATTATGAAAAAAATGATTAATATGAAATAAATGTCGCCAATATTTCTTATTAATTGACGTATTTGTGCTAAAGTTGAACCGAATGTAGCATTATTTATGTAATAGAGTTGTAAGAACCTATAAAATATAGACGAAATCAACCCCGATATAAGCATACTTATACAGACTAAAAATATCATTTTCGTTCTGAATTTTATATTAACCATGGAATTTATACCCTACGCCCCATACTGTTTTAATCCAACTATTTTTACTTTTTTCTTCTCCTAACTTTTTTCTCAACGTACGAATGTGTACCATTACTGTATTTCCACTTTCGTAATACTGTTCTCCCCAAACTTGTTGAAATATATTTTCTACACTGAATACTTTTTGGGGATGACTCGCTAAAAGAAATAGAATATCAAACTCTTTAGGAGTCAATTCAACAATTTGTCCATATAAAGTTACTTCTCTATGATCATGATCGATTTGTAACCCACCTGATTCAATTACAGATTTTTTACCTTTATCAGCCTGATTTAACTGCATCGATCTTCGGAGTTGAGCTTTTACTCTAGCAACTAATTCCATAGGATTGAATGGTTTTGTTAAATAATCATCTGCCCCCATAACAAGACCTGTAATTTTATCTAAGTCACTTGTTTTTGCGCTCAAAAAGATGATTGGAAAATTAAAGTTTTCACGTAATTGTTTTAATACCTCATAGCCATCTAACTTTGGCATCATGATATCTAATATGGCTAAATCAATGGATTGTGAATTGATGACTTGAATAGCTTCATGTCCATCAAATACTTTGATTGCTTGGTAGCCCTCTTTTTTTATATGTAATTCAATGAGATCTGCAATCTCCCGTTCGTCATCAGCAATTAATATTCTAATAGGTTTCATCATTATTTCTCCTGTAAAAATTTAGCACTCTCATTATAGTATCAATTATTTTAATACTCAAGTTATGCTTTAGTAATTACCTTTTACAAAGTAATTTCTCAAATTAAAAAGATATTATGCGAATTATTATAGCATCTCTATCTCAACTAATCCGTGAAAGGTGCCAAAAAAACTAGAAGCCTGATTAGACTTCTAGTTTTAACTAACCATTCGCTGTGTATTATTTCTCGAGATAATATTTTATAAATTCCTACCAAGCGCTCTACCAGCTTGCCTTCCTGAAAATAAACATCCACCTAAAAATGTTCCTTCCATCGCTCGATAACCGTGTACACCGCCACCGCCAAAGCCAGCAACTTCACCTGCTGCATATAATCCAGGAATTGCTTCACCTAAAGGATTTAATACGTTACCATCTAAATTTGTTTGTAATCCACCAAGTGTTTTACGACTTACAATGTTTAAACGAACTGCAATTAATGGACCATTTTTCGGATCTAAAATTTTATGAGGAGCTGCAACTCGAATTAATTTATCTCCAATGTAATTTCTAGCTCCTCTTAAAGCAGTAATTTGTAAGTCTTTCGTAAATTTATTATCCATTTCTCGATCCCGAGCAACTAATTGACGTTTAATTTCATCAAATTTTAGTAAATTTTCACCAGTTAAATGATTCATCCCTTCAACAAGTTCTTCAAGAGTTTCGGCTACAATAAAATCTTCCCCCTTCTCCATGAAAGCTTTAACAGGTGCTGGAACTCCTGATGTAGCCCGTTTTAAAACTTGTTTTACACTTTTCCCTGTTAAATCAGGATTTTGCTCTGAACCGGATAATGCAAACTCTTTTTGAATAATTTTTTTCGTTAAAATAAACCAAGAATAATCAAAACCTGTTTTTTGAATCGCTTGAAGTGTTCCTAATGTATCAAAACCTGGGAAATTTGGTGCTGGAAATCGTTGTCCACGTGCATCTAACCAAATTGATGATGGCCCTGGAAGGATACGGATACCATGATTACTCCACACTGGACTCCAGTTCTTGATGCCTTCAGTATAGTGCCACATTCGATCGCGGTTAACAATACGTCCACCAGCATTTTCAGTGATAGAAAGCATGCGACCATCTACATGAGCTGGTACACCCGATATCATCTTTTTCGGTGGGGTTCCAAGTCGACTTGGCCAATTTTGGCGTATTAAATCAAAGTTCGCTCCAATACCACCACTTGATACTAATACAGCTTTTGCTCCATATTTAAATTCACCAATTATTTCGCGAGAGCTATCTTCTCCGCGTTCAACATTACTTGGCTCTAGTAAAGAACCACTCACTCCGACGACTGCACTATCTTGTGTTATTAGTTCATCAACACGATGACGAGAGCGAAACTCAACTAAACCCTTTTTCATATGCTCACGTACTCTTCGTTCAAAAGGTGCAACAATCCCTGGGCCAGTACCCCAAACAACATGGAATCTTGGTACCGAGTTCCCATGTCCTTCTGCTAGATATCCACCACGCTCAGCCCAACCGACAATCGGAAAGAAACGCACTCCCATATCATATAGCCATTGCCTTTTCTCACCTGCTGCAAACTCAACATAAGCCTCTGCCCATTTCTTTCCCCAATAATCTTCATCATCTTCTCGATCGAAACCGGCTGTTCCGAGCCAATCCTGCCAAGCTAATTCCTTCGAATCTTTAATTCCTAATCGACGTTGCTCAGGAGAATCTACCAAAAACAATCCACCAAATGACCACCAAGCCTGTCCACCTAATGATGCTTTTGGTTCCTGATCTAACAACAACACACTCTTTCCCGCATCAGCAATTTCAGCAGTTGCAACTAAACCGGCCAATCCTGCTCCAACAACAATTACATCAAATTTCTCCACTTTAAAGTCCCCTCCTTCTTAACCTTCTAATCTATCAAATAAAAGACAAATAATTATCTAAATTTTCAGTTATCAATTAAATAATACAGCAAAAATAAAAAGAATAAAAGGACAGAAAGCCCGGTTCCACAGAACTTCCATCCCCTTACTCTATTACTATTTATCCCCTGAACTAATGTACATTTTTCTTTTTAAATCTTCCACCACGTACTTCAGCTATATCTGAAATAGCTAAAAATGCGTTTGGATCGATGTCATCGACAATCGTTTTAAGCTCTGCTTCTTCTAGTCGAGTAATAACACAATAAATTACTTTTGTTGTTTCTCCGGAATATGCACCAGAGCCATTTATGTATGTAACACCACGGCCCATTCTAAAAAGAATTGCTTCGCCAATATCATCACTTTTATCACTAATAATCCACGCTGATTTTGATTGTTCCAGACCTTCTACTACAATATCAATCGTTTTAAATGCGACTAAATAGGCAATTATTGAGTACATTGCCCGATCCCAAGAGAAGATAAAGCCAGCTGCACCTAAAATAAATAGGTTGAAGACCATTATGATTTCACCAACGGAAAAAGGGATTTTACTATTAATAATGATCGCAAGAATTTCAATTCCGTCTAGTGCTCCACCAAATCGAATCGCTAATCCTACTCCTACACCTAGAACCATTCCACCGAAGATTGTTGCAAGTAGAATATCTTCTGTAAAAGCAGGAATATGATGAAACATACTTGTAAGGTATGAAAGTACCGTAATACCTAGAATCGTTGAAATTGCAAAGGTCTTCCCTATTTGTTTATATCCTAAATAGAAAAAAGGTAAATTTAACACAAAGAGAAATACTCCAAGTGGAAGACCAGTAAGATGGGAAACCATAATTGAAATACCCGTTATTCCACCATCTATAACATCATTCGGAACTAAAAAAATTTCAAGACCAGTCGCAACAAGCAACGATCCTATAAGCATAGCGATTACTCTTTGTAAAATTTTCATTTTATGCGATTTTCCATTTGTTGTATGTACCGCTTCTGCCATCTCGAATACCGTCCTAACTTTAATGTAAAATTTTTCTACATTTTAATATTTGCTCTTAAGCCCAATTTATACCCATAAGTTTATTACTAGACATTCACAATTTGTTCAAATATAATTAGCTAGACAACTATTTTAATTAGCTAGCTAACTAATTTTTAGGGGAGACTTTTTTATGCGCAAAAAACAGCCTTTCTTTTTTTTATTAAATCAAACTACACGTCAGTTTTCGAAATCATTTAATGAGCATCTAGTTCCTACAGGATTATATTTAGCACAATGGTCCGTTATTCACTATATCCATTTACATGGGCCATGTACGCAGCGAACAATTTGTTCCAATTTAAATATTGAGCCACCAACGCTAACACGTACACTTCGTAGGATGGAAACTTTAAATTTAATCGTACGAAAAGAAGGAACTGATAAAAGAGAAAAAATGATTCAATTAACTGAAAAAGCTATAAGCCAATTCGATGATTGGAAAGAAAAAATCATCTCTTTTGAGGATGAAGTAATTAAAGATATACCTGATGAAGAGCTTGATATTGCACTTCAAGTTTTTCAAAAAATGATGAACAATATGAAAGCTTCGGAGGTTACTAAACAGGGGGAATAAGTTTGGAAAACGAACGTTTATGGACAAAGGATTTTATTAGTGTTAGCTTAAGTGGTTTTTTTGTATTTTTAGTATTTTATACGTTAATGGCAACATTGCCAATTTTTGTTATTGATAATTTAGGTCAAGCAGATAGTAAAGTCGGACTGGTCGTTACATTTTTCCTAATTGCCTCAGTCGCAATTCGCCCTTTTGCCGGGATATGGCTTGATACAATTGGTCGCAGAAAAATATTGATCATTTCATTAGTTTTCTTTACAATAACTACATTTATCTATCCATTTATAAATAATTTTGCACTATTACTATTACTACGATTTGCCCAAGGGATTGCTTTTGGTCTTGGAACTACAGCAACAGGGACAATTGTTGCAGAAATAGTACCAGTTTCACGCAGGGGCGAAGGTATGAGTTATTATAGTTCTTCAATGATCCTTGCAATGGTTTTTGGTCCTTATCTTGGTATTAACTTAATGAATCATTTCACCTTCCATATTTTGTTTTTTGTTTGTGGCTTTTTTGCAATTATTTCACTAATTTTAGGTTTACTTATTGCAATTCCTAAACAAACATTAAAAGCAAAAACTCGAATCAAACCATCACAATTAATTGAGCGTTCAGCATTACCAATCTCAATTACCGCAGCAATAATCTCTTTCGGTTACAGTGGTATCATTTCATTTATCACATTATACGCAAAGAAGTTAGGTTTTGTAGATGTTGCTAGTTTCTTTTTTATTGTTTATGCAATTTTCATTTTAGGTTCTAGACCTTTTACGGGAAAACTATTTGATCAAAAAGGTGCAAATATTATCGTATACCCAGGTATCGTTTTATTTACAATCGGCTTAATTGTCCTAAGTTTTTCAACTGTCCCAACAATCTTTTTAGCTTCAGCTGCTTTAATCGGTCTTGGATACGGTTCAATCGTACCAAGTTTCCAAACACTTGCGATTAACACAGCAGCCCCAGCTAAAAAAGGTATGGCAACTGCAACATTTTTTATGTTTTTTGATGTAGGTATGGGTATTGGCTCATACGTTCTTGGAATTGTATCTGCAAAAACTTCATTCCATCTAATGTATGTTGTAACAGCAATTGCTGTATTAGCAACGATTGTAATTTACTATTTACTACACGATCGTCATCAAAGAAAAACTTTAAATGTTGAAAAAACAGCCGCATAAAAATATAAACCCACCAAAATTTGGTGGGTTTATATTTTTTACATCGTAATTCCTTTATCGATCACAATAATTTTAACTTTTACTTTTATATTTGATTTTTGATATGTATCTATCCAATTATTCTCAACTTTTTCCCAATCTGAGTACTGAAATGAATGAGCAAGGATGCCAAATCCAACTGGATCGACTTTATCCTTCTGAAAAGATTGGACTAGATTATTCAATTGTTTTTGTAGCTTTTTTTCAATTTCTTTTTTTAGAATCAATTCTGTACTGTTCGTCAATTCAATTGGTGATTCAGTAATCATAATCGGCAATGTCAAATTTACTTTAAAGCTATATTTACCGTTTGAATATTTTTTATCGATTTTTCTCTCAACATCTTTAATATAAAAACTAGTTTCTTCATCAGTAAAAATATCATCATTATCTTTTTTAAATTTTTTTAGTTTTAATGCAAGGACTATTTGCCCTTCTAAATGATCTTTTAAGATTTTTAGCAGTTGCGTTTCTTTTAATGACAAGCTTCGTTTATACAGATTATTTTTCGTTAACAAAGCCGTTCCATTAACTACTAAATGATCACCTTCTACTATTAGTTCAGGTGCAAAAGGAGTAATTCCCTTTTCAAAATACATCTGATGAAGTTTTCTTACAGTAGTCCGAAAAGCAACATTTCGAAAGTCAGCCGTTTGTAGTAATTGTGGAATATAGATTGGTAATTCTGGTTTATCCTTTGGCTTTAAATCATAAACTTTTGAAAGTGGACCATCTACAAAAATAATATCTGCATTTAATCTAAATTTGGGGTCTCGAAAAAACATATCTAATATCGAAAACCAATTTTTATGTTCAAGTACTTTTGATCCGATTAAAATCGCTTGAATTTTCCCTCCTGCAGTAACACCACTAGCTTTCGCATCAAAATAATTTCGAGATTCCTTTATAGATAGCGTTTGTACATTAAAATGTTCCGTTTTCGCTTCAGTTTGTCCACTAAAGACTGGGCTTGCCATATATACTTCGACTTTATTTTGATCATTTACATCAATGCCCAATATCATTGATAGTGTGACATCTTCAATATTAATTTTCCCTCTACAACCAGATACACCAATTATTAAAAAAATACTAAGTAAACATACTTGAAAATATTTCAATTGATTTTCACCTTACTTAACCTATTTTTAATTAGAGCGCCGACCAATAAGAGTATAGGAATGCCTATTGTAATGTATAATCCAGAAACCGTAATAGTATGTAGATGCTTAGATGTGTTTGTAAACGTAGGCATTTGTATCCACGCAAAGACAATAATGAGAATAAAAAGGATGATTATGAAAATTGGTAATAGTTTAAACTTAAATAACTCTGATAAACTATTCAATCCAGCCCAAATATAAGTAACCCATGTTTTGGATATAATCATTAAAAATAATGAGAATAAAATGAAATCTAGTCTCTCTACATATTGAAATTCCATAATACTTAAAATATCGATTACTGGTTCAAATGTCATATGGATTTCATAGGGACTATAGATAACAAAGCAAATAATCGTGACAAATATATACGTAAAGGTCGTCAAAATATTTCCAATAATAACTCCTTTTATCGCCTTATCTTTTGACTTTAAATACGGATAAAAAAGGATAATTAATTCAATACCTAGAAATGAAGTTGTCGTTAAAGGAATTGTCTTAAAAATTGGCATCCAGCCATTCTTAATAATCGGTAAAATAAAATTTATATCAGCATCTTTAAGGGTGAATAGTAGCATAAATAAAGTAAAAAGGGCTATTGGAAAAATGGCTTCGATATATTTGGCAATTAAATGAATCCCACCCCTCGTTAGCTGATAGGTAGGAAGAAGAAATAAAACTAATAAAATATAAGTTTTCTCTTCTTGAAGTATGTAGGATTGAATATATAAAATCGCTCTAACTAATACTAGATAACCTACATAAAGGAAATAAATTGCCTGAAAAAAGACAATAATAAAGCCAATAATCTTCCCTAAGTAAAAAGTAAAAAAACTAACGTAATTTAAATTAGGTGCTCTCTCTCTTAATTTAACAAATAAAATACTAAAACAAGTTGAAATAATCCCTCCAAAAAGAATGCCAATCCAACTACTAGTCCCTGCTTTCATAGCTAGTTCTCTTGGAAGGGACAACATTCCAACCCCTACTTGAATCCCAAAAATCATTAAAATAAATTGAAATTGTGTAATTTTTGACTTCGTGATTACCATGAAAGAATCCCTTCTACCATTCACTCTTCATTACGATTATTTTGTTTTTTCCAAAGATAGCTTAAAGGTACTCTTATAAATGTATCTTTAAATGCATCACGATTGATTGGGGAAAATGGTGATGTATAAGATTTGTTATAACTCGATAAACCCAAACCATGGATCATGAGAACCATTGTACTTACAATTAAACCGATTAAACCAAAAAGTGAAGCCATAATCATAATTGGAAAACGAATAACCCTTAAACTAGATGCCATTTCATAGTGAGGGATAATAAATGAAGAAATAGCAGTTAAAGCTACAACGATTACCATAATATTACTAACGATTCCAGCTTGAACCGCTGCTTGACCAATTACAATCCCGCCTACAATGCCAACTGTTGTACTGATAGGGGCTGGTAGTCTAATAGCTGCTTCTCTTAACATTTCTAAAGTTATCTCCATAACAATAGCTTCAAATAAAGGATCGAATGGAACCTTTGCCCGAGATTCCCCAATTGATAGAAGTAATTTTAAAGGTACTATTTCATAGTTGAATGAAATAATCGCAATATAGATTCCTGGCAAAAAGATTGTTAAAAAAAATGCAACAACTCTAAGCATTCGATTAAATGAAGCTACCATTGATCTTGCTGAATAATCATCAATCGTTTTAAAAAATATTGCAAAATTTATCGGTAAAATAATAACATCAGAAGACCGGTCCACGATTAAAACTATTTTCCCTTCAAGTAATGTCGTAGCAGCAACATCCGGTCTTTCAGTTGTTAAATATTGCGGAAATGGCGAAAATGGATTCCTTTCCAATAATTGCGCTAAATGGTTTGCATTTAAAATAGAATCAATTTTTATCTTTGAAATATTTTTCTCTACACCAGATAGTAAATCTTCATCTACTAATCCATCTATATATGCAATTGATACAGTATTTTTATTTTCATTCCCAATTTCAACTTGCTTAACTTGAAAATCTCGGCTTTTAATAAATCTACGAAGCAAAGCGATATTAGATTGAGCGATTTCAACAAATGATATTTTTGTACCTCTTAAAGAATTATCAATACTTGGAGGAGTATAAGATCTTTGTGGCAATTTTCCAGTAGAATAAATAAATGCCACTGGCTCGCCTTCTACTAAAAGAATACTGTTACCATCTAGTACCGTTTTTTCTATTTCCAAGATTTGATTTGTACGCGTAGTATTATTTGTAATGTACAAATCTATTTCTTCTGTATAAGAACTAATTGTATTTATAAATTGAGCTATTTTTTGTTCATCGACTAGACTGGACAAATAAATTAACATAGCTTGTTTATCTTTGATTATTAAATCTTTTCTTATAAGGTCAGCTGTCGGAAATATTTTCTGAATAATATTGAGGTTTTCGATTAAATTTCCTTCTGTATGAATAACGGAAGAACGTAAATTAAATTTTCTTAAACGGCTTTTTTTCTCACTAGTATGATCCATTTAGTCTTCCAGCCTTTCAAAAATTCCCTAATTACTTTCAGCTAATCAGTTTTAGCTTAAATGAACTAATTTATACTTAAACAGCTGGTTTATAGATAGTTGGATTTAATCGGTGATATTCGATAAAATGAACTTAAATTGTTTTGCGATGGAGGAAAAAATGGCGATCTTAGCTAACTCAAAATTTAATAAATATAAGAGCTTAATATCTTCTTTATCTCCTACACTTGAAACGAATACATTAAAAAGTGAAAAATTTCTAGTAGATCAAGATGATCAGAAAAATTTAGAAATTTATTATGCTCCTTTTGAGTATATAAACGAACATGCTAGAGTCATAATTGTAGGAATTACTCCCGGCTTACATCAAATGAAACAATCATACTCTACGGTGATTCGATTAAAAGATGAACCAATCGACGATGAAGAAATTTTACATGAAGTTAAAAAGAATTCAAGCTTTGAAGGTCCGATGAGAAAGAATTTAATTGCTATGTTAGATGAATTAGAATTACATAAATACCTTGGATTAAATTCAACTAGTGAACTCTTTAGTACAGCTAGTCACTTAGTTCAAACAACATCCGTTATTAAATACCCTGTTTTCTATAAAGGGAAAAATTATAATGGTTCAACACCTGATATTTTAAAAACAGAAATACTTAAAAAGTACATAATTGAAAACTTTGCCCCGGAAATCATAAGACTAAACCATCCCCTTATTATTCCGTTGGGAGTTAATGTTTCAAAAGTTCTAACCTATCTGACAGCAAATGATTATTTAAATTCAGACTCAATATTATACGGCTTTCCTCACACTTCTGGCGGAAATGGGCACCGACATAAGCAGTTTGCGGAAAATAAAGAAGACATGAAAAGAAAAATCAAATTATATTTTGAGGAGTAATACTATGATTTTGCATATTATTGAAAACAAAGAGTGGCAAAATGCAATTAATGAGGGAGAATATTCACCTGCTAGTTTAAATACTGATGGATTTATCCATTGTTCGACCTTAAAACAAACTGTTGAAATCGCAAACTTATTCTTTAAAGGTGCAACTGATCTAAAAATACTATGCATAGATGAAGATAAAACAAAAGCTAAACTTGTCTATGAAGATACTGAAAACTTCGGTCAATTGTTTCCACATCTATACGGTGTACTAAACTTAGATGCTGTTTTTAAAGTTGTTGCTTTTACTTCAAACGAAAAAGGGGAATTTGTTTTACCTGGTGAATTAGTGGAGTTGGGATAATTGGTAGATATTACGTAGTAGACAAAAGCTCAGTGCCCCTTAGGTGCACTGAGCTTTATTTATAGTCTTCCTCATCATCATCACTCAACAAATCATTTAAAAACTTCTCCCTGTTTTGTAAAAAGTATTTTGTGATTTGATAATGATCTGTACTTTCATAGTCAATTCTTGAAATCTCCCCATGATCAAAGCTTAATATATCGGCATCTGGGTATCCAAGGAGAATTGGAGAATGTGTGGCAATAATAAATTGAGAGTTTTCTATTTCTACCAAATCATGAATTATTTTTAAGAATGTTAATTGTCTAGCTGGCGAGAGCGCTGCCTCTGGCTCATCTAGTAAGTAAATTGCCGTTTCATTAAATCGATTTAGAAATAAAGATAAAAACGATTCCCCGTGTGATTGCTTATGGAGAGACTCACCGCCATATCCGCGATACTTAAGTGGATCATCGATTTGGTCCAAATATGTAGCAAAATTGTAGAATGACTCCGCTCGCAAGAAAAATCCATTCGAAATTTTTGGCAACCACGAAAGTCTTATGTAATTACCAAGCTGCGACTCAGATGCAAAAACCTCATAATTATTATTACGTCCCCCACCCGCTGTATTAAAATCACATTTATCAGCAATTGCTTCCAATAAAGTAGATTTTCCAGAACCATTTTCACCTACAAAAAAGGTAACATTGCTTCTCAAATTAATTTCATCAAATGATTTAATCGAAGGAATGGAAAACGGGTATTGACTAAAGTTCGTTATTTCATCGCGTAAAAGTGTAATTTTTTTTAAAAACATTTTCATCACCTATGTAGATTATACATCGAAAATATATGATGTTTAAATGTGAAAAACGCGAACACTGGGTGAACATTATTAGTTTAGTTGTGAACTTTGTTCATAAGATAGCGTTTTTTGTGCATATACCAATGTTTTTTGTTCATAAACACACGCTTTTTGTGCATAAAGTAGTACTTTTTGATCATAAATAGTTTGAACTAACTTTTGGTGTCATCTATGTAGTGAATACGCTGTGGTAAAATCCGAAAAACACGAACACTGGGTGAACATTATTGATAAAGCTGTGAACTTCGTTGATATATCACTGAATCTCGTTGATATATCGCTAAATCTCGTTGATATAACGCTAAACTTCGTTGATATAACGGTGAACCTCGTTGATAATCCCGAAATTTCATTAATCTATCGCTGAATCCCGATGATATATCCCTAAATCTAATAAAATAGCGTTAAACTTCGTGGTTTAACGCTATAACCCGATACTCCATCACTAAAACTGACTAAATGCGTGCCCTGATCACCCAGCTCTTTCTTGAAATTGAAAAAATCACAAGGAAAAGCAGACCCTTGTGATTTTTCTTCATTATTATTAAAATACCGTACTAAGTGCATCCTTATAAATTACAATCGCTCTTCCAACGTGAAAAATTGCTACTAGAATAATAGTTACTTCATAAGCTGATACATTAACTAATTCGAATTTCTTACGCAGTACAAATTTCTGAAAAAGTGCTGGGAATCCTTCATTTAATTTTAAGCAAATAATATAGAAAACTAGAATGACAAAGTATAGAAAGAATCCCATGTCAGCATACTTCCAGTTTACTAGATCAGCAAATACGCTACATAACCAAATAATTAATCCATTAACAATAAAGGCAAAAATCCAATTGGAGAAAGAGGATGTTGTATAGATCGTTTTCATCAAGATCACTTCTCCTTCGTATCATCTGTAGTCAATTTTTACGCGGGTAGTCGTTGTTTTATGCGTGTATTAAATACTTTAAATTATTTTTTTTATATAAAGTTTTGTTTACGTTTTTTTCACATAATTGTACTGACTGTGAATTCAATACTCATGTTAAAATGAAAATATACTGACTAGAAAAAGGATGAACCACTATAAATCTACAAGAAAAGGTAAAAAACCTGCCGTTATCTCCTGGCGTATATTTAATGAAAGATTCAAAAGGGCAAATACTTTATGTAGGAAAAGCAAAAAGCTTAAAAAAACGAGTGCAGTCTTATTTTCAAAATTCAAAAGGACATTCTCCAAAAGTGAAAAAACTTGTCACTCATTTAAAAGATTTTGACTATATTTTGACTGATACCGAATTTGATGCTTTTATGCTTGAATGTCATTTAATTAAAGAAATTAAACCGATGTATAATCGAATGATGAAAAGTCCACAATCATTTATTTACTTGGCAATCAACGTAAATAAACAATTACCTTCATTTGAAATTAGTTATGAACCTACTGAAAGTGAAAATCGATTACTATTCGGCCCTTTTACAAGCAGGGGCACTGTTGAACGAGCAATTACTGGCATTAAAGAATGTTTTAAAATTAACTGTGGGCATTCGAGCATTAAAAATAGCGCTTGTTTAAACTATTCACTGGGAACATGTAATGGTGTTTGTTTAGGTGGCTCAGCTATTGATGAATACAATTTGGTTATTGATCGGGTTATTCGATTTCTTAGTCGAACTGACATTAATCTTCTTGAAGAGATGGAGGCCATGATGTTAGTGGCATCTGAACAATTTGATTTTGAAGCTGCTGCTAAATATAGAGATTGGATTGACATGGTTAAATCACTTCTTAATAAAGAAAAAGTGATTGAATTTACTGAGGAAAATAATCATATTATTACAATTGAAAAGCTAGAAAACAACCAATTCAAATACTTTCTTATTAACCGTACTCAAATATTGCATAGTGAATTAGTTCAAATTGACGATAATTCATTTGATCAGCTCGCTGATCAAATACATTCCAATGCTTTAACTAACTTCAAAAGCGATAATGATCCCTCGTCATTAGATGTGAGCCGTGACGAAATTGATGAGGCCCAAATTATTTACAGTTATTTAAAAAGCAATAATTGCAAATATCTAATTGTACCTAAAAGATGGCTAAGCCCAAAAAGTACTAAATTACAAAAAGAACTTCAAACATTAATTAATTCCTTTAAATAAAAAATAGGCTCGGGCATATTTTACCCGAGCCATTTTTTATGCTTTTACCTTCTCAAACTGATTCCAGTTGATTGATTTCTCTAACAAAATAGAAAGTATAACGCCCATAATTAGTCCATTTGTTAAAAATGGTTGAATAATCATTGGAAGATTGCCAAATGTTCCAGGGGCAATATTCATCAAACTTACTCCTACTAAAACTGGTGCTGCAAGCCTAAAGATTGTATCTGATGTAAAAACTTTTCCATTCGTACTACTAAATGCTGTTCCAAATAATTGAAGATATGCGACAAATAGTACTGCATTTCCAACAGTAACAGGCATTGTAGCTAAGAATGAAATTAAAGGTGGAACAACTCCAATTATTGCTAATAATGCTCCTCCATAAATAAATGGTTTTCTTTCATAAATTTGCGTACTTTGTAAAAATCCAAGTGATGATGTAAATGGAGTATATGGAACGATTCCAAATAATGCAGCAATAATTGTAAAACTACCAGTTATTAATAATGAAAAGCGATAATGTTTTGTTCCAGCTTCTTCCTTTAACAAATCAGATGCAGCTTTTATTGATGCAAATGTATTGCTTAAATTCATAATTCCCGCAAAAAATGAGATAGCGATTATTCCAATTTGTAAATTAGGTGCTCCTATTGGGAATAAAGAAAAATGAGCACTTGCTGAACCTACTTCTTTTGCATCTGATCCAAATAAAATCGCGTAGAAAAACCACCCTACTATTATGCCAATTAATATTGAAAAATTGCTGATTATACGTGATCCTTTTAATTTTAGAATGCTAACAAATAACACGATACATATAGAAAGTAAACTGACCGACAGAGTGATTTGACCTTTATTCGTGATTCCAAGCATACCTTTAAAGAAAACGAATATAAGCTGAAATGAAAGTAGGAATAAATAAACTGTCATAACCATTGGAGTAAAGATTTTTTGAAGAAATGAAATCATATTAAATGCAGATAAAAGTAATGTTACAATACCCGCTGCAATAAATCCTGTTGCCATGCCTCCCCCAATTTCGGTATAACTTAGTCCAAACGCCGAAGCGGATAATCCTAAATTCAGCATTACACCCCATAATAATCCCGAATGCCCTTCCATAACTGGATACTTATGACCAATCCATCCTTGTAAAACAGATGCAATACCAGTGAAGATTAGTGAACTTCTGATTGTGCTTTCAATAACATCTGAAGGCAAATGAAATGCAGCTCCTATCGAAATAGGGACTACAATTGTATTCGCAAAAATAAAAAATAACCATTGAACCGATGAAAAAAGAGTAGTAGAAACCCTCAGGTTTTTCATAGTTTCCTCCTCCTCTTGCTTAAAAATTCTTTGTTTCTTTTATATAAGACGGTTCTTTAATCGCCCTTTTCCATTTTAAAGAAGTTGAAAGAAAAACTCCAATAATAATGAGCGCTCCACCTAAAAATTGAGACCCCGTTATATTATTTTTTAAAACAATCAGCCCAACTAGCATAGCAATAAATGGTTCTAAATTAAGAAACATAGCTGCTTTTGATGCCCCTACAATTTGTATTTGATGGTTCCAAATTAATGTACAAATCCCATGCATTATAATTGCTGTTACAATTAATAGTATCCAAGGTACAGCTTGATTACTCATAGTGTGAGTTGTTCCTGAAAAGAGAACAATCGGTAATAGACCACCAAAACCGATTAAATTTGAGTATAGTGTAATCGTTGTTGAATCATAGCTTTCTGTTAGCTTTTTAATCATAATAATTGAAATAGAAAACGTAAGCATAGTTAAAAAAATCCAAATCAACCCAATTGTAATTTCAAGCTTTTGTCCGTTTGTAATGACAAAAAACACACCTATAAAAGCTATAATTGAGCCTATTACAAAACCTTTTGTTAGTCTTTCCTTTAAAAATATTGAAGCTAAAAAAGATGTAGTAAGAGGAGCAAGAGCAAGTATTAATGCAGAAGTTGTTGGATGGGTTGTTTCTAAAGCGGAATAAAATGACCATTGGTTAATACAAGTACCAATTAACCCTAGTAAAATAATCATAAACAAATCTTTTTTCTGAACCATTTTCCACTTTTTCTTCACTAGTGCATAGAAAGCGATAAAAAGTAATATAAAGCATAATCTTAACGCTGACAATAAAATTGGTGAGAATTCTTTTACTAGCAATGCGCCAAAAATAAAATTACTCCCCCAACAAATTACACAAAATAGTAATAATAGATAAGAGCGAACCATTTTACAGCCTGCTTTCTCGATAATATTAACGATCCGATTGGTGGAAAAAAGAGACGTAGTTGCACTTATACCAAAATTGGAAAATACGTCGATTTTTCTTCACCATTACCAATGTATATTTTCTTAATGTAAAAATGGAAAAGGAAATCTAGAAGATTCTAGAGTTCCTTTTCCCGATAGGCATTTTACTAAATTTGTTCTAATTTTTACCGGACAGGTTAATCTTTAAGTGTAATGTTTGGATGTTTATTTCCTTGGGGAGGCTTTTGGCATCCTTTTTCGTGTTGAAAAAACTAACCTGTTTTTTCTTCTCCAAATTACCCTTACAATACGCAGTCTATTTTATTTATGAATTAATCTCTCTTCGCTTAATGAACCACTCACAATATTTCCACTATAGATTACTGCTTTACGTTCTGCTCGTCTTGCAACAGCCTCTGCAGAACAGCTTGCTTCTACTAAAACTAGATTTGCAGAATCACCTATTTTTGGCCAAACTTGATTTCCGTTTGTATCTAGCGGAGTTTTTCCACCCGTAATATATTTTAATGTTTGACCTAATGAAACTTCATCAATCCATCTAAAACGTTCAGCAAGTCTTCCCGCTCTTTCTAGAATATCGCCTGTTCCTAGTGGTGACCAAACATCAAAAATATTATCATTACCTACTGCTACTTCCACACCTCGTTCATTTAATAAATCAACTGGAGGCATTTGTCTATTAATTGGTACACTTGTGACAATCGAAATTCCTGCGTCTCTAAAGCTATTTGCAAGTTCGTATGCTTCCTGTCTTGGAACATCACCTATTCCAAATGCATGGCTGATTGCTACTCTGCCTTCCCAACCTGCTTGCTTCGTAAATTCTACTATACGTTTCATCGTAAATGCACCTAGATGACCTGGATCATGTAAATGAATATCGATGTCTGCATCAGCTTCAACCGCTAAATTATATAGTTGATATAATGACTCTTCAATATTTTGGTCTACAACTGCAGGATCAACTGAACCAACAATTCCTGCTCCGTTTCTTAATGCTTCTCTCACATAATTGAAAGCATTTGATTTTAATAAACCATGCTGAGCAAATGCAACAACTTCGGAGCTAAGACGGTTAGAATAATTAGTTAGTGCTTGTTCAACTTGTTCTAAATTTCTGATCCCAACTTCTGGATAAATATCAACATGTGTTCTCACATGTGTAGAACCAGAAGCTAAAAGGATTTCAAGTAAAGCCTCAGCGCGCTCCTTCGTACTTGAAGCGATCGTCGGTAAAGCCATTTTTTCATATTCAAATCGTTCAATTACACTAGAAGTTGGCGTGCAAGCTCTCCACACATCTCCCATTAATGTCTTATCAAGATGTACATGCTTTTCAATAAAAGATGGTAAAACAAGTAATCCACCTGCATCACGAACTGCAGAGTCATTTGTAATCGACGCTTCATCTTTTGTTATTTTAGTAATTTTTCCATTTTCAATTAATAGATGAAATAATTCAGTAGCAGTACCTACTACTATATCGTTTTCTTTTTCGTAGCCCATTTCTAATCGAGCATTCTTTAACCAATAGCTAGATTTCATGAAGTTCACTCCTTCTTGTAATTCTTCCATTTACTTCAAAGCAGATTCATAATTCAGTCCACCGTAAACAATATTTCCATTCGCAATTACAGCAGCACGTTTTGCTCGTCTTGCTACAGCTTCAGCAGAACATGATGCATCTACTAAAACTAGATTCGCTTCATCTCCAACCTTTGGCCATAACTGGTTACCCTTTTCATCAAGAGTTTTTAACCCACCAGTAATAAATTGCAATGTTTGAGATAGACCGTACTCATCTTTCCAATTGTATCTCTCAGCTAGACGGCCAGCTTTTTCTAACATATCTCCTGTTCCATGCGGAGACCAAGAATCATAGAAACCATCACAACCTAAAGCTACATGTACTCCTTTTGAATGAAGTAGATCAACTGGAGGCATTACTCTGTTAATCGGCACAGTCGACATTATCGACATACCTAAACTTGCTAGCTTACTAGCCATCTCAGTAGATTCATTTAAAGGTACATCACCAATTGCAAATGCATGACTTACAGCTACACGATTATGCCAACCGGCTTGTTCAATAAATGAAACTAATTTTTGTATTGTATAAAAACCAAGATGACCTGGGTCATGTATATGAATATCTATATCAGCATCAAACTGTACCGCAAGATCAACCATCTCAAATAATGAAAGCTCAATATTTTGATCAATGCCACCCGGATCTAGTCCACCGACAATGGTCGCTCCCTCTCTCATCGCTGTTTTCATGAATGACATACTATTTGTTCGAAGTAATCCGTGTTGAGGAAATGCAACAATCTCGTGTGTCATTTTATCCTTATACGTAAAAAGTGCTTTTTGAATTTCTTCTAAATTTTTTAAGCCGATATACGGATCAACGTTTACATGTGTTCGGACATGAGTTGCTCCACCTTTTAATAGTAGATGAAGCATATGTTCAGCACGATGCTGACCCGTCTCCGCTAATTCAACTAATTCCGCAGCTTCCAAATTTAATCTCTCAACTAAATTTGCAGCAGGAATACACGCCTTCCAAGGTAATCCAAGATAAGTCTTATCCAAATGATTATGCATTTCTTTAAAAGCAGGTAGAGCAAGTAAATTCTTTGCATCCTGCACAGGAAGATCCGTTTGTAATGGAAAATCAGCTAATTGTAATCTTTCAATTTTCCCATCAGCAATCAGTAAATTGTAAAGTGTAGTCTCAGTACTTTCGATTCTTCCATTTTCAAAAACAAAACCGCTATCAAGTTTTACATTCTTAAGCCAATATGATTGATTCATCTCATCACTCTCTTTAGTCAAGCTTAAACTGTTGTTGATTCAAGATTAGAAATTGAACCACTTACAACATTACCTTTGAAAATAACAGCAGCACGTTTTGCACGTCTCGCTACAGCTTCTGCACTGCAAGTAGCTTCTACAAGTACGATGCTTGCTTCATCACCAACATTCGGCCATGCTCTTTCCCCTTCATTATTTAAAGGAGTCACGCCTCCTGTAATAAATCCAAGACTATTATGAAGTGATTTTTCTTCAATAAACCTAAAACGTTCAGCAAGTCGTCCAACTTTTTCAAGATTATCGCCTATTCCAAATGGAGACCAATGATCTGTAATGCTGTCATTTCCTAATTCGACTTTTACACCTTTTTCACTTAGTAAAGGAATTGGAATTGTTCTAAAAATTGGTACAGTCGAAGTAATCGAAATTCCTAAATCAGCAAATCGCTCAGCAATCGCAGTAGCATCTGGAACAGAAAGGTCTGCTAAACCACTCGCATGACTTACTGTAACTCTTCCTTGCCATCCTGCTTTTTCAGTTAATGTTGCTAATCTTTGCATTGTAAATAATCCAAGATGATCTGGGTCATGTAAATGAACATCGATATCAGAATTTGATTCAACTGCTATGTCCATAATCGTCTCAAGAGAGCGTTCGATATTTTCATCGATTGAAGCTGGGTCAACTCCACCTACTAGATTTGCTCCATATTTCATCGCTTCTCTAACTAGTTCAACAGAGTTACTTCTTAAAAGTCCATGCTGCGGAAATGCAACAATTTCATGTGTTAATTTATCTTTATATCCTTCTAATGCTTGTAAAGTAGCTTCTAAGTTTTTTAATCCGATAACCGGGTCAATATTACAATGTGTACGAATATGCGTCGCACCGTGACTTAGTAATAAATCAAGCATCTTTTCTGCTCTATCTTTAGCAGTTGGTAATAATTTTGGTAATAAAATTTGTTCTTCTTCAATACGTGTCCTCACACCATTAGTTGCAGGCATACACGCTTTCCAAGGTCCACCATAATAAGTTTTATCAATGTGGATATGCATCTCTTTAAATGAAGGAACCATTAGAAGGCCTTGCACATCATATTGCGGTAATTGATCAGTTATTACTTCACTAGCTAATTGAATAGCAGCGATTTTTTCATTTTCAATTTTCACATTGTACTTTCCAGTTGCCGTTCCGTTAATTACTTCATTGTCATTATAAGTAAAACCATTTTCTAGACTCACATTTGTTAACCAATATACTTTTGACAATCTACTCACCCTTCCATCCCACTTTAAATTTTGATTCTATTTTCATTATAAATCTGTTTAGAATATTTTGATTTTAGTATGTTTACATATTTTTAAAGTATTTTTACTAGTTGGTTTATATTGATTAAAAAGTAGCGTAGGAACTAATTACTCAGTTGAACTAGGAATTTTCAATTAAATAAGTAAACTCAGGTTGATTTCCACTACAGGATACTCTCTTTCAAGGGAGTGAGCTTACCTCCTCTTCAAAAATATTAGTAGGGGGGTATATCTGATGGTCTTTTCATTTGCAGTTGATTTTATTGATCTTTTTCCATAGATAATTACAGTGTTCTATCTATTTTTTATTCGTTTTGGCACAGATTGAAGCAGATTTGCTATTTTTTCATTTATAAATCTATAAATTTATGGAAGTTTTATTGCCAAATACCCTACCTGGTATAGGTAATTCCCTATTTTATTTGCGATTATTGGAATTTTATTTGCAGTTTTGCCGATTTTATTTGCGATTATCGAATTTTATTTGCAGTTTTGCTGATTTTATTTGCGGTTTTCGGATTTTATTTGCAGTCTGTTGTTTATTTGCGATTTTCCTTTTTTATTTGCAGCTCTTCCTTCCTTATTTGCGGTTTTTTGTATTTTATTTGCAGTTTTACTAATTTTATTTGCAGTACGTTGTTTATCCGCGATTCTCTTTTTTTATTTGCAGCTCTGCCTTCCTAAAACTACTGTTGAAATAAAAAATGAGGGAATCCCCTAACTTTATTGGGATCCCCTCTTTCTTAAAAACAAAAAATATTACTTAAGTGTCACGTCATTAATCTCTAAGTAACCTGAAGGACTAATTGAGAATCCTTTTACATTTTTTGAGATTGCTGCGACATTTTCGATTACTCTTACTGGAATATATGGAGCGTCATCCATTTCGATTTCTTGCGCTTTTGCATAGATTTCTTTGCGTTTTGTTTCGTCTTTTTCTTTTCGGCCTTCATTAATTAGTTCATCTACTTTTGGATTGCTGTAGAAGAATGTGTTTCCAGCCGCTCCGCGTGAGTCTGAGTGGAATAGGTTGTACTGATTGTAATCAGCATCTCCTGTTGCGTTTCTCCAGCTAATGATAAACATTTGTGATTGACCTTTATTTGCTTTTTCAACGAATGAACCGTATTCCATTACTTGTACTTTTAAATTAATGCCGATTCCTTTTAATTGTGATTGAAGTACTTCTGCTAAATTTACTCGTTCTTTGCTATCCATTGTAAGAATTGTAGCTTCAAATCCATTTGGGTAGCCTGCTTCTGTTAATAGTTTTTTAGCTTCTTTTAAATTGTAGTCATAGGCTTTTAATTGATCATCGTATCCGAATACTTTTGATCCCATTGCGGAGTTTGCTTGTTTACCGACGTTATTAAATACTCCTTTAATAATTGAATCCATTTCAACCGCATGAGCAATTGCTTTACGAACACGTACATCATTGAATGGTTTTTTCGTTACGTTGAAACCGATGTATTCTGTACCGTATCCTTCACTTCGATAGACTTCCATAGCAGAAGATGATTCAACTTGGTCCATTACTGCTACTGGGAGAGGTTCGGCAATTTGAGCTTCTCCTGTTTCAATCATTGAAATTCTTGTTGAGTCTTCTGGAACTACTTTGAATTCAACTTTATCGATCTTCGGTTTAGTGCCCCAGTAATCTTCATTTTTAACTAATGTAATTTCTTGACCAGGAGACCATGATTTAAATTTAAAAGGACCGGTTCCGTTTGGCTCTTGGATAATATTTTTTCCATATTTATCAATCGTTTTAGGACTTATAATGCCACCTTCATGGTTTGCTAAAATCGAAAGAAGTGGTGAAAAGGGTTCACTTAAAATAAATTGAACTGTATATTCATCAACTACCTTCACTTCTTTTACCATTTTGAATACAACTGCTCTTGGCGATGCTACTTTTGGATCTAATAAACGATCAAACGTCTTTTTTACTGCTTCTGCATTAAATGCCGTACCGTCGTGAAATTTTACACCATGTCTTAATTTAAATTCCCATGTTGTGTCGTCGATTTGTTTCCATGATTCTGCTAACATTGGTTGAATTTCATTGTTACTATCGCGTTGTACAAGACCTTCATAAATTTTATGATGGGTAATACTCGCAGCATTTATGGTAGACATAAATTGTTGATCTAAATTTTCTGCATCAGATTGCCGAGCAATTACTAGCGTATTTCCTCCATTTGAACCATTTGCTTGTCCATTTGTTTTTGTCCCAACATCTTGATTAGATGAACATCCTGTAATTGTCACTGCAGAAAATAATACTAGAAAAAATTTACCGAATCCCGCTTTTAATTTCAATGGCATTGCCTCCCAAGTATTAGTTTGTCTTACAATATTTATCTAATTATATAAAATATTCTGATAATTATTTTTGAATATCTTTACCTGTTTTTTCAGTATCTTTACTAGTTTTTCAATTCTTTTGCTTCTGATTACTCTAGTGAATTAACTAATTTAAAAGATGATGGAAGTAGTTCATTTTCAGGAAGCTGCTCGTAATCCCTTTCCATATAACCTTTTCTCATCTTATTAAAATAGAATTGAGCTTTTTGCTTTAAATCTTCCATATCAAGATTAGGAATCACTTGATCTTCCATCATGATTTTTCCATTTATAATTGATAGTTTTACATCTCTACCTGAACCACTTACAAACATTGTTCGAATTGGATCATCCATAACGCCCATGTGAAATCCATCTAAATCAATCGCAATAATATCCGCTTTTGCACCAACAGCAATTCTTCCTAAATCTTCCCGATTAAGAAATGCCGCTGCTCCTAAGGTAATAGAATTGAAGAAATCAGCGTATGTAGATCCTTCGACTTCTTTTTCAACAAATCTTGAAAGCATACTACCAGTACGTACATTTTGAAATATGTCTGGTGGAAAAGTATCAGTACCTAGTGCAATATTAATACCTTCTTTTCTATATTTTGCAAATGATTCAAGCCCTTCTCCATGTCTTCCTATAATAAGAGGACAATGGATGACAGTAGTATTTGTTTCTTTCAGAAGCGAAATATCATTATCAATATTGTAATTCGCTCCACTATAGCCTGATACAAAATGAGCGTGTGGAATGCCTGTATTTGGGCCTAAAAACCCAAGATTATATAAATATCTAATTGGTGTAACGCCGTGTTCTTTTAAAATTGTATTAAACTCAAAACTTCCTTGCGCAGCATGAAGCTTGATAGGAACATTTAATTTTTCACTGTAATATTTTGTTTTTATTAAAATTTCTTCAGTCTGTGTTTCAATTCTTTCTGGGGCTAACATCCCTCGGATTAATCCGTCAAATGCGCCATCGAAGGTTTCAACAAACCTTATTGCTCTGTCTAATCCTTCCTCGCCCGCTTTTTCATCCCAATGCATTTTAATCTTCCCATCCGGCTCAACTACTCGAATTCCTGCTTGATAGCTTGGTCCAAGATAAATTCTCAACCCTAGTTTTCCCGCATGATTCGCTGCAGCTTCTAACTCTTCAAAAGTTTCAGCCCAATTTTTATAAAAAACGGATGTAATCGGCATGGCCGTAGTAATTCCATTTAAGATTAGTTGGGAATAAGCATATAAAGATTTAAATGCTTCCTCCTCTTCACTCATTAGTTCATGATGTCCTTCTTTTACGTATTGTTCAGACCAAAGGAGATTTTTTTGTCTATTTGATTTCGCCTCTAAGTGCAAAATATCATGATCAATGTCACCTAGAGCGTTTAAATCAATAAAACCAGGACTAAGGATCGCATTTCCTACGTCAATTACTTGATCTACTTCTTCTAAATAGTTTTTTCCTACATATAAAATCGTGTCCTTTTCATAAACAACTTCTGCATCTTCCAATATGACATGTTCACTTCCATTAAAACCAATTACGTATCTTCCTTTTAACTTCGTTTTCATTCTTTTCTCCCTTCAAAAAAAGATTATTTTAGTTTTCAACATATCTCATCTCGTCAACATAGGCACGAGCATGACCCCAGAAATACTTTGTCGGCTGCATATACTTTTCTAGTCCAGCACGTTTTATTGTTTCGAAGGCTTCTTCATTTGCTTCATTTAACACTGTACTTTCGTGAACTGTATGTACATTTCGCCCTTCCATAATTAGCTTTCCATCAATAATCACATGATCAACATCATTTGCGACTGCTTGAAAAACCAGTCGATGAACGTGCATAAACTCAGGTGTCAAATGTGGTTGGTGGAGATTAACTGTGATGACATCTGCCTTTTTACCAATTTCAAGTGAGCCAATTTCATCGTCCCAACCGATACATTTTGCCGCATCAATTGTAATCATTTCTAAAAGCTTTCCAGGCGGCAAATAATAATAGTCTCTAAGTGCAGCCTGATGGACAAACTGAGTTTTTCTCATTGCTTGGAATAAATCAAAGCTTGTTGATGGGGAAGTACCATCAGTTGAAATTGCAACTGTTGCTCCCATTTCGATTAATTCTGTAATTGGAGTACGTGCATTTACTTGGCCAAAACCTGGAGAAGCACTAATATTCGTCCCAGTTTCAGCTAATATTTTCGCTTCATCGAATGAAATTCCTCGGCAGTGCTGAAGATGTACATCTGGGCCTAATAAAGCATTTTCCTTATCTTGAATTGCTAAATGAATCATTCCTCCAAATGCATCTGAATGAATTCTTGTATTATATTTTCTAGCTATCTCTCTAATTTTTTTCGCCTGGTAAAGATCATGTTGTGTTAAACCGTAAAGTCGATCTGGAGATGTTGGATTTGAAGGGTCAACAGACGTTACAATGACAAATGGCGTTATAAAGGCTCTCGTTTTGTCCCCATTTGCATGATTCAAAGCTTCAATAACCGCTTCTGCTCCTTTTAAAACTTCTTCATAAGTAACTTCTTTTTCAATTCTTTTTCCATCAACCCATCTACTAAATGAATGTGGCCAAGGTGGGTTACATGGACCTGTACAAACTACTTCGCGGACTCCTACTTCGTTGTATGCTTTCGCATGGTTGATCGCAAATATTGGATCATCTGATCTTGGTACTGAACCTAACACACTAACTCCTGTTGTAATACCTGCTTTTAATCGTTCAAGTGCTGATAGCTTTCCTTCGTAATACCAAAAATCATCTGTCACGAAATGTTTATACGTATTCGTCATAATTGGCATCCAAAAATCGATATTTTCCATTGCAATTGTTTTAAACATTGAATGACCACCGTGACCATGAACATCTATTAGCCCTGGTAAAATACATTGATGACTACAATCAATTACTTTATGCGCTTCATACTTAGTTTTCATGTTTTCAGTCAAATCAATGTCCACAATTCTTCCATTATGAATCGCAACGGAGCCATTTTGGATAATTCTTCTTTCTGTATCCATTGTGATTACAGTCCCATTTATTAATAACAAATCAATCATATTTTCTCCTCCTACCTATAAACTTCTCTTTAAAAACTGAAACAGCATAATTTAATTATGCTGTTTCATGGAATTACTTATTTCACTGTTACATCGTCAAGCATTAAATAACTTGCTGGGTTTAACCATAGTCCTTTAACCGAAGAGCTAGTAACTGCTAAATGCTCGTAGTTACGAATAGGAACATATGGTACATCTTCACTTTCAATTTTTTGTGCATCAGCATATAGTTGTTTACGTTTTTCGCTATCTGGCTCCTGTCTTGCTGATTCAATTAATTTATCTACTTCTGGGTTACTATAGAAAGAACTATTTCCTGCTGCACCTTGGGATTGACTATCAAATAAATTAAATTGATTATAGTCCCCATCACCAGTAGCATTACCCCATCCACCAATTGCAACTTGATGTTCACCTTTTGCGATTGTATCGATATAAGCTCCGTACTCAAGAACTTGGATTTTAACATTGATACCAATACCTTTTAATTGTGATTGGATTACTTCAGCCATATTTATTCTTTCTTTACGATCACTAGTTGTTAGAGTAAATGTTAGTCCATCTTTAACTCCGGCTTCTTTTAATAGCTTTTTAGATTCATTAATATCGTAATCGTAACCTTTAATGTCAGGATCATATCCAAATACTTTCGGACTCATCGTTGAGTTCGCTTTTGTTCCAACGTCGTTATATACACCTTTAATGATTGAATCTACTTCAATTGCATGTGCAATTGCTTTTCTAACACGCACATCATTAAACGGCTTTTTCTTAACATTGAAGCTTAAGTATTCAACAGCTAGTCCATCTGTGCGATATAAGTCCATTGTGTCTGATGCTTCAATTCGATCAATTTCTGTTACTGGTACTTGGTCAGTTACTTGTGCTTCACCAGTTTCGATCATTGCTAATCTTGTAGCATCTTCAGGAACTACTTTAAAGACTACACCATCAATCTTAGGTTTATTTCCCCAGTAGTCATTATTTTTTGCAATTTTTATTTCTTCACCTGATTTCCAAGATTTAAATACATATGGACCAGTTCCTACTGGATTTTGTCCAATTTTATCGCTATTATCTTTTATTGATTTTGGACTAAGAATACTACCTTCACTACTCATTAAAATTGATAAAAGTGGTGCGTATGGGTATTTCAAAATAAATTGTACAGTCGTATCGTTAACTACTTTAACTTCTTTAATCATTGCAAACTTACCCGCTTGTGGTGATGCAGTTTTTGGATCAAGCACTCGATCAAAAGTAGCTTTTACTGCATCTGCATTAAATGGTGTACCATCATGGAATTTAACGCCTTCTCGAAGTTTAAATTCCCAAGTCACGTTATTTACTTGTTTCCATTCTGTTGCTAAAAGAGGCTGCGGCTCCATATTTTTATCTGGTTCAACTAATGTTTCATAAACCTTTTCATACACTACATTTGCTGATGGTATATCAGTAATAAATTGTGGATCTAATGTAGTTGCATCGGATAATCTAGCGACAACTAAAGTTCCCCCTGCTTTCGCTTTTGTTCCTGTTGCACTACTGCTTGTTGAGTCAGATGTACATCCTGCTAGAACAGTTGAAATTGTAAATAATGATGCAAATAGTACTCCAGCTGTTTTTTTCTTCATTGTTTTCTTCCCCCTCTTTTTAATTGCCCTATCATTCTCTAGTTCACCATTTATTCGAATACGTTAGGCTTAATCAAATTATAAAAAAAAATAAAATTTTATATTTTCAGAATCTTTACTCGTTTTTTAATTATCTTTACTGCTTTTCCGCATTATATTTACTTCAATTCCAATTTTGAATAAATTTAAACAAAGAAAAGGGGGAAGAAATATGAAAGCAGAGACAGTATTAAGTAATACTGAAATAAAACTAGAAAAAAGAAAATCTCAAAAACTTAAAAGATGGAAAGTATTCTATAGGAAGTTTAAAAAAAATAAATTGGCACTAGTTGGAGGATATATTGTACTTTTTTATATTTTAGTAGCAATTTTTGCACCATTAATTTCACCAAAGGATCCTTTTGCAATTGATTTAATGCACAAACTACAGACGCCATCGATGGAACATTGGATGGGAACTGATGATAAAGGAAGAGATATTTTAAGTAGGATAATATATGGAAGCCGTCTTTCAATTTCAGTAGGTTTCGTATCAGTCTTATTTGGAGCCGTTTTCGGAATCACACTCGGTTTGATCGCAGGTTATTACGGAAAATGGATGGATACGATCATTATGAGGGTTGTTGATGTTTTACTTGCATTCCCAGGTATTTTATTAGCACTTGCGATTATTAGTGCACTTGGTCCTAGTCTAATTAATGTTATGGTTGCTGTCGGTATCTTTTCAGTTCCAATGTTTGCACGAATCGTTAGAGGATCTACATTATCCGTCAGAAAACTTGAATATATTGATGCAATTCGCGCTTTAGGTGCAACTGATGCAACAATTATTTTCAAACATATTTTACCGAATATTCTTTCACCAATAATTGTCCAAGCTACGTTAAAACTTGCTACAGCTATTCTATCAGCAGCAGGCTTGTCATATCTCGGACTAGGCGCACAGCCACCATCTCCAGAATGGGGAGCGATGTTAAGTAGTGGACGTGATTATTTATTTACTGCACCACATATTGCCTTATTTCCGGGTATCGCGATTTCAACACTTGTATTAGGATTTAATATTTTCGGGGATGGACTAAGAGATGCACTTGATCCAAGGATGAAAAAATAAGGAGGAAAGTATATGTTTCTATTTATTGTCAGAAGAATTATACAAACTATTCCAGTTTTAATTGGTGTAAGTTTAGTCGTTTTTTTAATTATGCAGATGGTCCCTGGTGATCCAGCAACTCTACTTGCTGGGGAAGGTGCTACGAAACAAACAATCGAAATGATTCGTCACCAACTTGGCTTTGATCGACCGGTCATTATTCAGTATTTCGATTATATTGCTCATGTATTACAAGGTGATTTTGGCGAATCTATTCGAAATAATCGTCCAGTATTAGATGAGATTATGATTCGTTTGCCAATTACAATTGAACTTGCACTGGCTAGTATTTTCATTACAGTCGTACTTGGTATGCTAGCAGGAATTATCTCAGCGACTAAACAGTATTCCGCAGCTGATATTACAATTATGATTATCGCTTTACTAGGAATCTCTTTACCAAGTTTCTGGTTTGGTTTAATGCTGATCTACTTCTTTTCAGTTAATCTTCATATATTTCCAGTTGCTGGCTGGGGAACGTTTAAACATATGGTACTACCAGCATTAACTTTAGGTGCTGGTGGTGCTGCAATCGTAGCTAGAATGACTAGATCAAGTATGTTAGAAGTTGTTCGTCAAGACTATATGCGTACGGCAAGAGCAAAAGGTTTAAAGGAACATGTCATTATTTACAAACATGGTCTAAAAAATGCATTAATTCCAGTTATTACGGTTGTTGGTCTACAATTTGGTGCATTACTTGGTGGTACCGTTTTAACCGAGTCAGTTTTTGCAATTAATGGACTTGGTAGATTAATTGTTGATGCAATTAGAACAAGAGATTTACCTATGGTTCAAGGTGGCGTATTAATCGCTTCAATTATCTTCGTATTTATGAATCTAGCTGTTGATATTCTCTACCGTTACTTTAATAAACGAGTTGACTTGAATTAAGGAGGTCCTACTATGAAAAAACAATTTGATGAAACAATTCTTGAGGTTAAAAATTTACAAACCCACTTTTATACAGATGACGGTGTTAGTAAAGCAGTTAATGGAATAAGCTTTAATTTAAAAAAAGGTGAGACACTTGGAATTGTAGGAGAGTCTGGTAGCGGTAAGAGTATTACTTCCTTGTCCCTATTACGATTAATCCCCTCTCCTCCAGGAAAAATAGCTGGTGGTAGTATTCTTTTTAAAGGTGAAGACTTACTTGCAAAAACTGAAAAACAGATGCGTTCAATACGAGGTAATGAAATTTCAATGATCTTTCAAGAGCCAATGACATCTTTAAACCCTGTTTATTCAGCGGGCGAACAAATTGCAGAAGCGATTCGTCTTCACCAAAAATTAAACAAAAAGGAAGCTTGGGATAAAGCAGTTGAAATGCTGCGACTTGTAGGAATCCCCTCTCCTGAAAAACGTGCAAAACAAGAACCACATGAGCTTAGTGGTGGAATGCGACAAAGGGTTATGATTGCAATGGCACTTGCTTGTCATCCAGAAGTGCTAATCGCAGATGAACCGACTACTGCTCTTGATGTGACAATTCAAGCTCAGATTCTGGAATTAATTAAATCACTCCAAAAGGATTTCGGTACAGCCGTTATCTTAATCACGCATGATTTAGGTGTTGTTTATGAGACTTGCGATCGAGTGGCTGTAATGTACGCCGGAAGAATCGTTGAATATACTTCGGCAAAAGAACTATTTAATAGCCCTAAACATCCATACACGATCGGTTTATTAAACTCTCTTCCACGTCTGGATATGGACCAAGATGAATTAACTACGATACCTGGTACAGTACCGAGCCCATTCAATATGCCTAAAGGCTGTAGTTTTGCTCCCCGCTGTGCACATGCTAAAGAAATTTGCCATACGTCAGTACCAGACTTAAACACAATTGACAAAAATTCGGAAGTTAGTTGTTGGATGTACACATCAAAATGGGAAACAGATACACTTCAAGAGAAAGTAGGGATTGAATAATGGCATTACAACTAGTGGATAAAAAAATACTACTTAATGTAGATCATTTAAAACAATACTTTCCTATTAAGGGTGGCATTTTAGGAAGAACAGTTAATCATGTAAAGGCTGTAGACGATATTAGTTTCCATATTTATGAGGGCGAAACATTAAGCATTGTAGGAGAATCCGGTTGCGGTAAATCTACTACCGGTAGAGCGATCTTAAGATTAGACGAGCCTACAAGTGGAAGCATTCATTTTAAAGAAAAAGATTTATTAAGCTTAGGAAAAAAAGAAATGCGCAAAATAAGAAAGGATTTACAAGTAATCTTTCAAGATCCATTTGCTTCTCTTAATCCTAGACAAACGATTGGACAAATTTTAAGTGAAGCATTAGCTATTCAAAATGTTGTTCCAAAAGAAGAACGTATAGCTAGAATTGAAGAATTACTTGAACATGTTGGTTTAAGACCTGAAGCGATGGATCGTTATCCTCACGAATTTAGTGGAGGACAGCGCCAACGTGTCGGAATTGCTCGTGCACTTGCGGTCGATCCAAAACTAATTATTTGTGATGAAGCTGTTTCTGCGTTAGACGTTTCAATTCAAGCCCAAGTACTAAACTTACTTAAATCATTACAGAAAAAATTCTCTCTTACCTTTCTTTTCATCTCGCATGATTTAGGTGTAGTAAGGCATATCTCAGATCGTGTGATGGTAATGTATTTAGGAAAAGTAGTCGAGATAGCCGATAAAAAATCAATATTTGACAATCCGCAACACCCATATACACGTGCACTGTTATCAGCAATTCCAGTTCCAAATCCAGTGCATCAAAGAGAAAGAATTATTTTAACAGGAGACGTACCTTCTCCGATCGATCCCCCAAGTGGCTGCCGTTTCCACACAAGATGCCCTTTTGCGATCGATATTTGTAAAACAAGAGTACCTGAATTAAAATTATCCGAGCAAAATCATCAGGTTGCTTGCCACATTGTAGTATAATTGAGGAATGAAATCAAAGAATCCCCATCGGGGTTCTTTGATTTTAAGAAAAAAACGGGAAGCCTCATTCCCTTATACCTGCCCTATTGGAGGTTTTCATGCTTAGCTACGAGGGATTTACTTTACTAATTATGCTATTTATTTTAGCTCCTATTATGGGAGCTATTGCTTTATTATTTTTATTTATTTTTGAAAAAAGGATCGACTTACTTGAAAATAAGAATAGAGAGATTCGTTTAGAACACGCACTCCAAGAAGCTCAATATAACAAGTTGAATCAGCAAATTCAACCGCACTTTTTGTTTAATACACTAAATGTCATACTTAGCTTAGCTCGTTTAAATCGAACATCGGAATTAATCAGGGCACTTGAAACATTCTCTCAATTTTTAAAATTTAAATATAAGTCTTCAGAGCCCTTAATTCCGCTAGCGCAAGAAATACAATATACTCAATATTATTTAGATATACAAACTCTACGGTTTGGTGAGCGACTTAAAACTCAGTTAGATTGTCCAAATGAATTATATGATGCTTTAGTTCCTCCATTTATTTTGCAAACCTTAGTAGAAAATTCTTTTAAACATGGTTTAGAAAAAAAAATTGGTGAGGCTTTACTTCATATTCGTTTTTATCAAGATTCTGAACTAGTTTGCTTAGAAGTAATCGATAATGGCTTAATGGGTATGACAAACTCATTTTCAAATAATGAAGGTCACGGGCTAGACAATATAAAAAAGAGGCTAAAACTATATTTTGGTAGCAATGGACATGTATTAATTGCCTCTAATGAATTAGGTACAAACGTTAAGGTCGTTTGGCCACTAATATATGACTCAAATGTAAAGGAGGGAGCTTTAAAATGAATGTCTTATTAGTAGATGATGAACCCCTAGAGCTTGAACAAATGGAATATATGATTAAAAATATATTTCCACTTTGGAAATTCTATAAAGCTGCTGATGCTTGCCAAGCAATTACAATTAATCAAAATCATAAAATTAACATCGCATTTCTAGACATTAATCTTCCAGGACGTTCTGGTCTTGAGTTTGGAGAAGAGCTACGAGCACAGAATAAAGATGTCGATATTATTATGGTCACAGCATATCAAAGTTTTGATTATGCCCAACAGTCAATCCGAATCGGAGTTTTAGATTATTTAACAAAACCAGTTATTGAAAGTGAATTGTATAAAGTTCTCTCAAAATATAGTGAAACCGACACATCAAATCAGTATTCTAGTTTAATCCATCAAACGCTTTTATATATTCATGAGCATTTCGCTGAAAAACTATCACTTTCAGACGTCGCTCGCGAAGTACACACAAATCATACTTATTTAAGTAGGAAATTTCATGAAGAAGTTGGCATTTCATTTTCAGAATATTTAATAGATTTCAGAATCCAAGCAGCTAAGCGATTCTTAACAAATAACTCAAACTGGAATATATCTGATGTTGCAGAAAACTCAGGCTTTAATAGTCAACATTATTTTAGTACTTTGTTCCGCAAAATTGAGGGCATTACTCCAAAAGAGTATCGTGAGAAAGGAAAATAAACAGTGAATTCACGTTCATTTAGAGAATACGTGCAAGGCTCTATTCAAATTGGAATGGGAATGGGAATCATTTCTCTCTTGGCACGTTGGGTAACAGGTACTACAATTTTATCTTCGCCAGAATCTATGATTAAATATGGCGTATTTGGTGGAATTGGTTATGCATTTTTAGGAGCTATTGCTTTGTTTGTATTTAGTTTTATTGGGAAAAAAGTTCGTGGAGAATTTCCTGATTGTTTAACAATAGGAGATTATTTGAAGAAAAAGCTCCATCCATTTGGTTATTGGATTATGATTGGTATATTAATCTTAACTAGCCTGCACATATTATATATTCAATCTATGTCAGCATCTACTTTATTTCATTTTTTATTTAATTTACCATTGTATATTGAAATTTTCATTTTTATTTGTTTTTGTGTCCTATTTGCTGGTTTTGGTGGATTAAAGATGATACATGGATTAGCAGGATTTCAAGTGATCACAATGTTTGCAGCTGCAATCTTAATCCCTTTATATTTTTTCGTAAAAGAAGGCGTTCAACCTGTTTATGATGGAATTAAATTATATCATCCATACATGTTAGTCATTGATCATTACGATTTATGGGGATTTCTATTTTCAGGTCTGTTAGTAGGATTTGGTCAGTTTTTCTTCGACATAACTTCATGGCATCGATTATTTATGATTGAAGCTAAGAAAATTCCGCTGACTTTCTCGTTAACTGGACTAATATGGGGGATTTTCCCACTTTCATTTTCGTGTCTTTTTATCATTGTCATTTTTACAGGTGGATTTACAGATATTCAATCAATATTAGTTGGTTTAGCAAATAAAATTACAACACCATTCTTTTTCATTCTTTTTGTTTTATGCGCATTTAATGCGATTACCTCAACATTCGGTGCAGTACTTCACTCACTTACTAGCTTAATCGTTCTTAATATAATTGAGCCATTAAAAAAAACAAAAAGCGATCAACAAAAAATAAGAATGGCCTATCTTTTGTCGGTCGTTATCGGAGTTATTATTTTTTTCTCAACAGTTATTCAATCAAAAAATATTATCGAACTATTATTTTACTCAGGAAATGTCTATTCAGCATTGCTGTTTCCAATTTTGGTTATTGTCTTTAGTAAAGGAAAGACAGCTAATTACGTACCTTTAAGTATCATAATAAGTATTATACTTTCTTATGTTGTTCAACCGTATGTAGGCGAATTTCAAAGTATTTGGTTAAGTTCATTATTTTCTATTATTATTATAATGATTTGTTTTGCAATCAGCTTATTTACTCATAAAAAAAACTTTACGATTTCGGATAAATAGGGGCAGTCCTAAATGTCAGCATAACTGGCGAATAGGAGGCCCCTTTTTCCATTAAGATTCATATTTTTTTATTTGTGCGAGGGCTTTTATTTGAAGTTTTAGGCTTCTTAATTACATTTCACCCTTTATTAGACTACTCTTCTTTTAACTATTTTCGATCAATTTAAAAATGAGGATGCACCTAAAAGTTAGACTTTTGGTGCACCCTCTTCTAATCGATTATACGATCATTATTTCAACTATAAGCTTCTTAATTTCCACCTTTACTTGGTGGAGGATTTTCATTGCCACCTTTTTCTGGCTCAGGTTGTTCATTTCCACCTTTACCTGGTTGAGGCTGTTCCGTTCCGCCTTTACCTGGTTGTGGCTGTTCTGTTCCACCTTTACCTGGTTGAGGTTGTTCTGTTCCGCCTTTACCTGGTTGTGGTTGCTCTGTTCCGCCACCTTGGCCGTCGCCTTCACCTGTGCCACCACCAGTTCCTCCACCTTGGCCACCGCCTTCACCTGCGCCACCACCAGCTCCTCCGCCAGCACCGCCGCCTTCACCTGCACCACCACCAGCTCCTCCGCCAGCACCGCCGCCTTCACCTGCGCCTCCACCAGCTCCTCCACCAGCTCCTCCGCCAGCACCGCCACCTTCACCTGCGCCTCCACCAGCTCCTCCGCCAGCACCGCCGCCTTCACCTGCGCCACCACCAGCTCCTCCGCCAGCACCGCCACCTTCACCTGCGCCGCCAGTTCCTCCGCCGGCTTTTACTGATTCATATGAGTGCATGATTGATGAAAAAGTATTCGGATCTACTGCACCAGTAACTGGTAATCCATGTGTCTTTTGATAATATTTTACACCTTTAATCGTTAAATAATTATAATGTCCAGTAATCTCACCTGAGTAACTACCGATCGATTTCAACATACCTTGTACAACATATACATCTGGACCTTCTGAACCTTTACCAAATGCATAACTAGTAGAAGACATACCTAATGCAAGCATTGATGAAAGCACAATCGTCCCTAAACTTTTTTTACCGTATTTTATTATTTTAAATTCCTTATTCTTAACAGAATAAGACTTGTCCCACTCGAATTCCTTCATTAATGACACCATCCTTCTAAATAATAAGACTTTTGAAACTACAAATTTTACTATTCCCTAATCACATTCGATAATTCATCTCAATTAGAAACTAACCATTTCTTTTATTAGTATTTTTTAATGTTTTTCTACATAATCTAAATAATCATTTTTCGGCTTTAAAATTGACTATAAATGAATAATCATTTATTATTTGCTCATGAGACTTAGAGATGAGAATAAAACAGAAGCAATTTTTAACGCTACGATTCAACTTGTAAATGAAATTGGTTTTTCAGAAATATCTATTTCAAAAATCGCTAAAAAAGCAAATGTATCTGCTGCAACCATTTATATTTATTTCGAAAATAAGGAGGACATGTTAAAAGAGTGTTATCTAAAATCCAAACGATTAATGAGTGACTCCGTTATTAAAGGCGTTGACAATACTGGATCTACTAGACAACAATTTGAAAATTATACAAGAAACTTCGTTGAATTTATAATGAAGAATAGTGATTACTTCCTCTTTATAGAACAAGTATCTAACTCACCTTTACTACAAAATTGGTGCCTTGATGAAAGCTCTAATCTGTTTACCCCAGTCTTTGACATGTTTGAAAACGGAAAAAAACAATTATTAATTAAACAAGAGGACGCTAATTTATTAATTATGTATTCGATGTTACCGATCTCACAATTAGCAAAGAATCATATTAAAGGTCAATTCACCCTTGATGAAAGTACTCTTAATAAAGCTATACAGATGAGTTGGGATGCTATTAAAGCATAACCCTCATCTTCTTCACTAATAAATGAATGTTTATTTATTAATAAAATATGGGAGGTTACGTTATGAAAGTTATACTTTTTGGAGCAACTGGAATGGTTGGTCAGAGTGTTTTAAAAGAATGCTTGCAAAATTCAACTGTCAATTCGATTTACTCAGTTGGTCGCAGTGTGACTGGAATTCAACACGATAAATTTCATGAAATTAAACAGAATAATCTGTTGGATTTATCTCAAATTGAAAATCAGTTAACAGGATTTGATGCTTGTTTCTTTTGTCTTGGCGTATCATCCTTTAGGATGTCAGAGGAAGAATATCGCAAAATTACTTATGATCTTACAATCTCAATCGCGCGCACATTATCGAAATTGAATCCGCAAATGACTTTTATTTACGTTACAGGTTCTGGCACTGATAGCACGGAAAAAGGTCGCACTATGTGGGCAAGAGTAAAAGGAAAAACAGAAAATGACTTATTAAAATTACCGTTTAAGGGTGCATATATGTTCCGTCCCGGCGCAATTATTCCACATAAGGATATAAAATCAAAAACAAAATTATATCAAGGTATTTATGACATAACAAAACCGATTTATCCTGTCCTAAAAAAACTCTTCCCGAACTCGATAACAACTTCCGAACAAATTGGTCGAGCAATGATCAATATTGCAAAGGATGGGTACCCTAAACCATTTATTGAGGTTGAAGATATTAATAGAGCAGCATTAGATTAAGGAGCAGGGATAGGGAAAAAACCAAACCTTACCGTAATGGGAATGTTTGGTTTTTTTATTTCCTATACCCTAAGCTCGATCTGCTATTATCATGTATTCAAATATGGAGCACCGCGTCTTGTGTTTGCTGCGGATGATGCATCATCACTTGTATCTAAGTATGGGCTACCACCATCGTCATAATTAATTTTATTAGAATCATTCTCACTCGTATCTAAGTATGAGTTAGTAGCAACATGGATATGGTTATCGTCAGTATCTCTTGATCGTTTGTGTTTTGTCATATGAATCACCTCCGTATTTATATTTTGTATGGATGTTTGGAATACATACTAAATAGTTCGGCCATTTTTTATCAAGCCAAAATAAAAAAGGATAGATGCCCTAGATTTTTACTAGAATATCTATCCTTTTATTTATATAGTTCTTAGTTAACAGTAACGTCTTCTAAAACTCGGACAAATTCACCTTTATTTACTGGATAACCAGCTTCGGCGATTTTGACTTTTACAATTTTACCGATCATGTCTTCTGTTCCTTCGAACACGACTTTTAGATAATTGTCTGTGTAACCAATCAATTGTCCTTCAGTACCATTTTCCGTATATTTTTCTTCCGGAATAACTTCTAAAACATCTCCATCAAACATTGATGCGTATTCTTTTGCAAGTTGATTTGATAATTCAATTAAACGGTGTACGCGTTGATTTTTAATTTCTTCGTCAACTTGATCTTCCATACGTGCAGCTGGTGTACCAGTACGTTTTGAATATGGGAATACGTGTAATTCTGAGAATTTATTGTCTAGAATGAAGTTGTATGTTTCCATAAACTCTTCTTCAGTTTCACCTGGGAATCCTACGATTACATCAGATGTAATTGAACAGTTTGGTAATACTTCACGTAATTTTTCAATTCTTTCAGCAAATTCAGCCATAGTATATTTACGACGCATACGTTTTAAGACAGTATCAGATCCTGATTGTAAAGGTACGTGTAAATGACGTACTACAATATTTGAATGACGAAGTACTTCGATTACTTCATCTGTAATTTGACTAGCTTCGATTGAAGAAATACGAACACGCTTTAAGCCTTCAACTGCTTGTAGATCTTTTAATAGCATTGATAAGTTGTAATCCTTCATGTCTTGACCGTATCCACCAGTATGAATACCAGTTAAAACGATTTCTTTATAGCCTGATTCAACTAATTGAGTTGCTTGTTTAACAACTTCCTTTGGATCACGTGAGCGCATTAAACCACGAGCCCAAGGAATAATACAGAACGTACAGAAGTTATTACAGCCCTCTTGAATTTTTAAAGAAGCACGCGTACGATCTGTAAAAGCAGGTACGTCTAACTCTTCATAAACTCGAGCTTTCATAATATTTCCTACGCCATTAATTGGTTGACGTTCTACGCGAAATTGTTCAATATAATCAAGCATTTTAGTACGATCCTGTGTACCAACAACAATATCCACCCCAGGAATCGCCATGATTTCCGCTGGAGATGTTTGTGCATAACATCCAGTTACACAAATTACTGCATCTGGGTTTTTACGCACAGCACGTCGGATTACTTGTCTACTTTTTTTGTCACCTGTATTTGTAACTGTACACGTATTAATTACATAAACATCAGCTTTACTTTCATATTCAGTACGATCATAGCCCGCTGCTTTAAACAGCTGCCAAATTGCTTCTGTTTCGTAATGGTTAACTTTACAGCCTAATGTATGAAAAGCTACTTCTGGCATTTCTTCACCTCATTAATTCAAAATGAAAGGAGGCAGCAGCTAAAACATAAAATGGTGCAGTTTCAGTACGTAAAATTCGTGGCCCAAGCCCACATAACATAGCACCTTTTGCTTCTAGCTGATCAACTTCTTTATCAGACAAACCACCCTCTGGGCCAAACACGACTAATAATCGCGAGCCTTCTTTTAATGACTGGAATGTTTGAACAAGCCCTGCTGATTCTCCTATTTTTGCACTTTCTTCATATGCAACAATACACGCATCATAATGCTGTATTGAGTTAAGTAATTGTTGAAAAGAAACTGGTTGTTCAACAGTTGGCACTATAAATCGGTAAGATTGTTCAGCCGCTTCCTTTGCAATCTTTTGCCATCTTTCAACTTTTTTACCAGCTTTTTTATCGTCTAGTTTAACAATTGATCTAGCTGCAGCAAATGGTAAAAAACTACTTGCTCCAAGTTCTGTACTTTTTTGTATGATCAATTCTAGTTTATCACCTTTTGGTAGACCACTAGCAATTGTAATTGATATTGGTAGTTCATTAGTATTCTCAACATATTCTACAACAGCAGCAGTTATTTGTTCACTAGAAATATTTGTAAGTGAACAACGAACAGTTGAAGATCCTTGTACTGTACAAATAATTTCTTGTTCTGGTTTCATTCGCATAACATTTGCGATATGATGTGCATCATCACCAGTTATTGTAACAGTATCATTCTGAAGTTGCGTTTCTTCTATAAAATATCTTTGCATATTACATTCCTTGAGCTGGTTTTTTTGCAATAATTGCAACCCAGTCATCTAAATGTAATACTTCCAACACTACAAAACCAACACGTTTTAATTCATCTTCAATATCTTGAAGCTTAGCCCCAATTATGCCTGAAGAAATAAATGTTCCACCTGGTTCTAAAACATTATATACATCGTCAACAAAACGAAGGATAATCTCAGCAAGTAAATTAGCAACCACAACTTGGAACGGTCCTTCAATACCTTGTAGTAAGTTACCTTGTCCAACTTTTACTACATCATCTACTTTGTTTAATTGAACATTTTCCCTAGCACTTCGAACTGCCACATCGTCTAAGTCATAAGCTTCGATATTTGAAGAACCAAGTTTAGCCGCTGCAATACTTAGTACTCCTGAACCTGTCCCAACATCGATTACTCTGTCTGTTGATTTTACAACTTTCTCAAGGGCACGTATACACATTACTGTTGTAGGATGTGTACCAGTACCAAAGGCCATTCCAGGGTCTAACTCGATAATTAACTCGTCCGATGATTTTGGTACATACTCTTCCCAAGATGGTACAATTGTAAAACGATCTGAAATTGCGATTGGATGATAATACTTTTTCCAAGCAGTAGCCCAATCTTCTTCATTTACTTCATGAACAGCAAATGTATTTTTACCTAAATCAATATCAAACGCTATTAAATTATTAATTGCTTCTTTAATTCCATCGATCGTATCGTTTAAAAAACTATTCACAGGAAGGTAAGCTTTAACGATTACACCTTCCTCTGGATAATCTTTTGGGTTAAGTTGGTAGATTTCACCGTAAACCTGTGCTCGCTCCTTCGTCAAATCAAACACATCCTCAATGACAACACCACTTGCACCAGCTTCGTGTAAAATATTAGAAATCGGTTCAACCGCATCCTGTGTAGTGTGAATACTTAACTCTGACCATTTCATTAACTACCAACTCCATTCATACTCTCTTCTATACTTGGCAATACCCTCTAATCATAATCAGATTTAGAGGGTGCCATTTTATAACTTCTTCTATTTAGTGTTTCCACTTTTTACCTATACTAACGTACTGAATTAATAACTTATTTTACTGTTCGCCAAAATTCTTTACTGCACGTTTTAACTTTGTAAAGAAAGAATCATGTTTATCGTCTTTTTGACCTTTACCAATATTATAAAACTCTTCAAGCAATTCTTTTTGACGGCTTGTTAGTTTTGTTGGTGTGATAACTTTTACGATAACGTGCTGATCACCTTGACCATACCCACGCACATCTTTAATTCCTTTACCTTTTAAACGCATTCTTGTACCAGTTTGCGTTCCAGCAGGAATTTTTGTTTTAACTTTACCATGTAATGTTGGAACCTCAACTTCATCACCTAATGCAGCTTGTGCAAAAGTTAATGGAAGTTCACAGTAAACATCATTTCCATCTCTTTCGAAGAATTCATGCTCACGTACATGGAATGCAATATACAAGTCTCCAGCAGGACCACCATTTTTACCTGGTTCTCCTTGACCTGAAAGACGAATTTGTTGTCCGTCATCAATACCAGCTGGTACTTTTACCATGATTTTCTTACGAGTTTTCACTCGACCAGCACCATGACAAGTATTACATTTATCTTTAATCATCTGTCCAGTACCTTGACAGTGTGAACATGTCGTACGATTTACAATACGTCCAAATGGCGTATTTTGTTCAACACTCATTTGACCTGAACCATGACAATGATTACATGTTTCTTTTGACGTACCAGGCTTCGCACCTGATCCGCTACATGTATTACAAGTTTCTTCAGTTGGAATTTCAATTTCTCTTTCCATTCCAAATGCCGCTTCTTCAAACTGAATTGTCATTGTATATTGTAAATCAGCTCCAGCTCTTGGTGCGTTCGGGTCACGACGACGTCCACCGCCACCACCACCAAAAAACTGACTGAAAATATCTTCAAAGCCACCGAATCCGCCGCCGCCAAATCCGCCACCACCGAATCCTTGGTTTGGATCTGTATGACCAAACTGATCATAATGAGCGCGTTTTTGATCGTCTGATAAGTTTTCGTATGCTTCTTGTACCTCTTTAAACTTTTCAGGTGCATCAGGATCCTTATTAACATCCGGATGATATGTTTTTGCTAATTTACGAAACGATTTTTTTATTTCATCTTGTGATGCACTTTTACTCACGCCAAGCACATCATAGTAATCACGTTTACTCATAGTGTTTCAATCCGCTCCTTTCACATAAAGAATATTTTAACATATCCTAAGCTTTTCTTAAAGAAAAAGAAAAAGTCAAAGCCAAGGCTTCCCTGACTTTGACTTCCCTCTTTTTTTAGATATATATATTGTCTAGTTCCAAGCGTTAGCCCCTCGAGGTCATAAGCCCAAGTATGATAAAAGTAAAAACCAACTTTTCTCATACTTGTTCTTATGCTTTTCGGGGCTGACCAAACGCCTTCCACTTTTCTTTATTTCTCGTCCTTAACTTCAGTAAACTCAGCGTCTACTACATCGTCTTGTTTCGCTTGGCCTTCAGCGCCACCTGCAGCTTGCTGTGCAGCAGCAGCTTGCTCATAAAGCTTCACTGTTAAAGCTTGAACAATTTCAGAAAGAGCATCTTTCTTCGTACGGATATCATCTAAGTTACCAGCTTCTAAAGCAGCTTTTAATGCGTCTTTAGCTTCGTTAGCTTTCGTAACTTCAGCTTCTTCAACTTTACCTTCAAGATCTTTTAAAGTTTTCTCTACTTGGAATACTAGTTGATCCGCTTCGTTTTTAAGATCTACTTCTTCTTTACGTTTTGCATCAGCATCAGCATTTAATTCTGCTTCTTTTACCATGCGTTCTACTTCTTCGTCACTTAAACCTGAAGAAGATTGAATTACGATATTTTGTTCTTTTTGAGTACCTAAGTCTTTTGCACGTACAGTTACGATACCATTTTTGTCGATATCAAACGTTACTTCAATTTGTGGAATTCCACGTGGTGCTGGTGGGATATCCGATAATTGGAAACGACCTAATGTTTTATTGTCACTAGCCATTGGACGCTCACCTTGTAGAACATGAATGTCTACAGCAGGTTGATTGTCAGCAGCTGTTGAGAATACTTGAGATTTACTAGTTGGGATTGTAGTGTTACGGTCGATTAATTTCGTGAACACACTACCCATTGTTTCAATACCTAATGATAATGGAGTTACGTCTAGTAATACTACGTCTTTAACATCACCTGTTAATACTCCACCTTGGATTGCAGCACCTAATGCTACTACTTCATCAGGGTTAACACCTTTATGTGGTTCTTTTCCAGTTTCTTTCTTGATTGCTTCTTGAACAGCTGGAATACGAGTTGATCCACCTACTAAGATTACTTTATCAATTTGGCTAGCAGATAAGCCTGAATCCTTCATTGCTTGACGAGTTGGGCCTAAAGTTCTTTCTACTAAGTTGTGAGAAAGCTCTTCGAATTTTGCACGAGTTAAGTTTAACTCTAAGTGTAATGGACCAGCTGCACCCATGCTAATGAATGGTAATGAGATTTGAGTTGCAGTAATACCTGATAAGTCTTTTTTCGCTTTTTCAGCAGCATCTTTTAAACGTTGTAAAGCCATTTTATCTTGGCTTAAGTCAACGCCATTTTCTTTTTTGAATTCAGCTACTAAATGGTCGATAATTACTTGGTCAAAGTCATCTCCACCAAGACGGTTATCACCAGCAGTTGCTTTAACTTCGAAAATACCATCTCCTAATTCAAGGATCGATACGTCGAATGTACCGCCACCTAAGTCATAAACTAGGATTGTTTGGTCTTCATCCATTTTATCTAAACCGTATGCTAATGCAGCAGCAGTTGGTTCGTTGATGATACGCTCTACTTCTAAACCTGCGATTTTACCAGCATCTTTAGTTGCTTGACGCTCAGCATCGTTGAAATATGCAGGTACTGTAATAACTGCTTTCGTTACTGCTTCACCTAAATAAGCTTCAGCTGATGCTTTTAAGTTTTGAAGAATGATTGCAGAGATTTCTTGTGGAGAAAAATCTTTGCCTTCAATGTTTTCTTTATGAGTAGTACCCATATGACGTTTAATTGACATGATTGTGTTAGGGTTTGTAATAGCTTGACGTTTTGCTACTTCCCCAACTTGGCGCTCACCATTTTTAAACGCAACAACTGACGGAGTTGTACGTCCACCCTCTGGGTTCGGAATTACTTTTGGCTCTCCACCTTCTAATACTGCTACACAAGAGTTCGTTGTACCTAAGTCAATACCAATAATTTTACTCATTGCATGTTCCTCCTAAAATCTACAAAAGTTATCTTTTAGTATTTTAATTTTATATTTATATTAGCGTCTAAATAGACGCAAGTATGATTACTCGTTTACTTTAACCATTGATGGACGGATTACTCGATCCTTTAGTTTATAGCCTTTTTGAAATTCTTGTAGAACTTCATTAGATGGTTTAGAAGCATCACTTTCTTGCATAACAGCTTGATGGAAATTCGGATCGAATTGTTCACCAAGTGCTGGGATTTCTTCTACTCCTTCTTTCTTAACAGCTTCAACTAACAAGCGATAAACCATTTCCATACCTTGTTTTAAAGAAGCGGTTTGCTCTTCTGTTGCTTCAACTTGTAATGCGCGTTCGAAATTATCTAGTACTGGTAATAAATCAGATACTAAGCTTTGAGCACGATAAGTCATTAAAGCTTGTTGGTCTAAAAGTGCACGACGCTTATAATTTTCGAAGTCAGCATGTAGACGTAAGTATTTATTTTCCTTCTCATCTACTTCAGCACGAAGCTTTGAAAGCTCATCATCAATCGAATCAACTACTTCAGATTGTTCTTCTGTTTTTTCTTCTGTAAAGATTGAAGGCTCTTCAACAGTAGTTTCTTCATTCACTACTTCATCATTTACAGCTTCATCATTTAAAAGTTCTTCCTGACGTTCTGTCATGTCACCTTCACCTCCTAATTTTTTATATGTAATCCATTGTTTCTTTTCACAATGGATTTATTCAACATCCTTAGATGAAAATAATAAATTCAATTGTCCTGTGATTAAATGCATTAATGAAATTACTCGAGAATACTCCATTCGAGTTGGGCCTAATACTGCAATTGTACCAATTTGATCTTCACCTAAAGAGTAGGTTGCGCTAATGATACTTACATTTTCTAATCCAGACTTTTCATTTTCTTTACCAATCTTGACACTTAAACCCATCTGTTCAAACGGAATAATACTTTTTAGTTCATCTTGCTTTTCGATCATGTTTAACAATGCTTTCATTGTCTCAACATTATGAAATTCAGGTTGTGCTAAAATATTTGTTTTTCCACTTAAAAACAGTTTTTGTTCAATCGGTACGTCAATAGTGCCACCAATCATCTTAATAACACTTTCATAATTTGAAATATGCGAACGTAAGATCATTGCAATTTCCTTATAAAGCTTGTCATTTATTTGATGAATTGGAACATTTACTAGTCGCTCATTTAAAATATTTACCATTTTTTCAATATCACTCATCGATACACCAGGTGGTATTGTAACTGTTCGATTTTTAACAATCCCTGTGTCAGTTACAATAATTGATACGGCTGTATTAGGTCCTATTGGAATTAGCTGAATATTTTTAACCCTATTTTCAGTAACCTTTGGACCGAGTGCAATTGTTGTGTAATTTGTTAAATCAGATAATATATCAGCCGAATTTTTAACTAGCTTTTCTATTTCAAAAATACGCTCGGCAAAAATACCTTTTATCGAACGAACTTCATCGTCATTAACAAGCTGTGGTGATAACAAATGGTCTACATAAAAACGATACCCTTTTTCAGAAGGGATTCGACCCGCAGAGCTATGAGGCTTTTCAATATATCCAAGTTCCTCCAAATCAGCCATCTCATTTCGTATCGTCGCTGAACTAAATGAAATACCTTCTTTTTTAGATAAACTTCTTGAACCTACAGGTTGTGCCATGCGAATAAAGTCATCGATAATAATTTGTAGTATCAATAACTGTCTTTCAGTCAACATGTTTATCACCTCTATTAGCACTCTTGTCTAGTGAGTGCTAAATATATTATTAACTTAACAAATCCTTTTTACTATGTCAAGAGAAGTGCAAAGGATTAAAAAGGAACTGAGGGAAAGTTAATTTCCTACCTTTCCCAACGTTCATCTAAATTAAAAATGCTTGAAATACTTCATTTCCTAGAAGTTTTCCTTTATGAGTTAGTCTAAGGAATTCTCCATTCATCTCAACTAATCCATCTTTATTTAGTTTTTCTATTACATTCGGAAATACTTCATTAAAGTTTGAACCAAATTTTTCTTGGAATTTTCTTTCCGATACTCCTTGCATTTTTCGCAAACCTAAAAACATTTCTTCTTCCATTTTTTCTTGCTGAGTTACTGTATGTTCATGTACAATCGGCACACCGGTCTCATCAATCAATTGAAAATATTTCTTTAACGGACCAGCATTTGAATATCGAATTCCATTTATATATCCATGTGCACCAGCACCAAATCCAAAATATTCATCATTATTCCAGTAAACAAGATTATGCTTACTTTCAAGGCCATTCTTTTCAAAATTGCTGATTTCATATTGATGAAAACCTTTTTCTTCTAAATACTTCATTAAAAAGTCATACATAGCTGCTTCATCTTCTTCAGGAGCCGGCTTAAGCTTGCCCCTATTCATTTCTATGTAAAAAACTGTTTTCGGTTCAATAATTAATGAATACGCTGAAATATGCTGAATTGGTAACTCCATCGCTTTATCCAATGAATCAACGAATTGTTCCATCGTTTGACCTGGCAGGGCATACATTAAATCAAGATTAATATTATCAATTCCAACCGCTTTCGCTGTTTGAATGGCTTCTTCTATTTCATTAGGTGAATGAGTTCGTCCAATTTTTTTAAGTAGACCTTCATCAAATGTTTGTGCCCCAAAGCTAATTCGATTCACTCCACCATCTTTTAAAATTTGTAGCTTCTCTTTTGAAATTTCATTAGGATTACTTTCAAAAGTCATTTCAATTCCTTTTTTTCCTTTTATGATATGGTTGTTAATCATATCAACTAACACTTGAGTTTGATCTAATGTTAATGCAGTTGGCGTACCTCCGCCTACAAAAACTGTTTTCAAGTCAGTTATCGGATTTCTATTTAAACTTTCAATAATTTCTTTCTCCAGATATTCTAAATATTGATCAACCGGCTGACGGTCCATCATAAATTTATTAAAGTCGCAGTAGTAACAAATCTGCTGACAGAATGGTATATGAATATAAACGGAAGATGCCATACCTTCTCCTCTTTTCTATGTAACGAAAAGCCCCTGATCCGATACCATCTTAGGTGCAGATTCAGGGACTTTTGCTGATTTTAACTTTTTTGATTGTATATCTTCTTAAAATATTTGTCTAATTAATAGCTTTAGTATCATTAATCAGTATTAATTGTTTTTTTGTTTTTATTCACTTCTTACGATCTGATAAAAAATTAAATATTATTACAAGCTGTTTTAAAAAAAAATTGTCAATTATTCAACCATCCAATCAGAGAAAGTTGTTTGATGTTGATTTCCACTACAGGATTCTCGCTTTCCATGGGGCGAGATTCTTGAGCCTCCTCGGCGGCGCCTGCGGGGTCTTTAGCCTTCCCGCATCTCCCATAGGAGTCGAGAACCCTTCCGTTCCAATCAACTTATTCAAAATAAAAAAGCATTGAATAACGAACCATACTAACTCTAAAAAAGCCCAATAACCGAATTTGGTTATTGGGCTTTTTTCAAGAAATCAATTATAAATTGTTTCCTTAGTCATCCATACGTAAAACAGCCATAAACGCTTCTTGTGGAACTTCAACAGATCCAACAGCTTTCATTCGCTTTTTACCTTCTTTTTGCTTATCTAATAGCTTACGCTTACGAGAGATATCCCCACCGTAACATTTTGCTAATACGTTTTTACCCATTGATTTAATTGTTGAACGAGCAACAATTTTTTGTCCGATTGCCGCTTGAACTGGTACTTCGAACTGTTGTCTTGGGATAAGCTCTTTTAGTTTTTCAACGATAATTTTACCACGATCGTAAGCAGAATCTCTGTGAACGATAAATGATAAAGCATCTACTTGCTCACCATTTAATAAAATATCCATTTTCACAAGTTTAGACTCTTTATATCCAATTAATTCATAGTCAAATGACGCATAGCCTTTTGTACTTGATTTTAATTGGTCAAAGAAATCATAAACAATTTCAGATAATGGAATTTCATAAGTGATTGAAACACGATTTGCATCTAAATACTGCATATCGATAAAGTTTCCACGTTTCTTTTGGCAAAGCTCCATTATTGCCCCAACATAATCATTTGGCACCATGATTTTTGCTTTTACATATGGCTCTTCCACTCGATCAATTGATTGAGGGTCAGGCATATGTGCCGGGTTATCAACTGTGATTGTTTCACCTTTTGTTGTGTAAACACTATATATAACACTTGGTGCTGTTGTAATTAGGTCAATTTTAAATTCTCGTTCAATACGCTCTTGAATGATTTCCATGTGTAATAATCCTAAGAATCCACAACGGAAACCAAAACCTAAAGCTTGAGAAGTTTCTGCTTCAAATTGAAGTGCTGCATCATTTAATTGAAGTTTTTCTAAAGCATCACGTAAGTCATTGTATTTAGCAGTATCAATTGGATATAAACCACAGAATACCATCGGGTTCATTTTACGGTAACCAGCAAGTGGCTCTGTTGCAGGATTTTCTGCTAAGGTAATCGTATCACCAACACGTGTATCTCCAACATTTTTAATTGAAGCAGTAAGGAAACCTACATCCCCAACTGTTAGTTCTTCTCTTTGAGTTGTACGTGGAGTGAACACACCAGCTTCAACAACTTCAAACTCTTTTCCAGTAGCCATCATCTTAATTTTTTGACCAACCTTAACCGTTCCTTCGACGATACGAATATACGCTACAACTCCACGGTATGGATCGAATAATGAATCAAAAATAAGTGCTTTTAATGGTGCATCTGGATCACCAGTAGGAGCTGGTACTTTTGCAACTACTTGCTCTAAAATTTCTTCAATACCGATTCCAGCTTTTGCAGAAGCTAATACCGCTTCAGAAGCATCTAAACCAATTACTTCTTCAACTTCTTGGCGTACTCGTTCTGGATCAGCACTTGGTAAGTCAATTTTATTAATAACTGGTAAGATTTCTAAATCATTATCTAATGCTAAATATACGTTTGCTAATGTTTGAGCTTCGATCCCTTGTGCAGCATCTACTACTAAGACTGCCCCTTCACATGCTGCTAAACTACGAGAAACCTCATAAGTAAAGTCTACATGTCCTGGTGTATCGATTAAATGAAGAATATACTCTTCACCATTTTTCGCTTTATATTGTAACTGCACAGCATTTAATTTTATGGTAATTCCACGTTCACGCTCTAAATCCATTGAGTCTAATAGCTGAGACTTCATCTCACGCTGAGTTAATGCATTTGTTTTCTCAAGAATTCTATCTGCTAATGTAGATTTTCCATGGTCAATGTGTGCGATGATTGAAAAGTTTCTAATTCTCTTTTGTCTTTCTGACCTTGACTCTTTATTCATTTCATCACTCCTAAATTTCTCGACAGCATAGATAGTTTTGATTATATCAAAAAAACAGGGCAATATTCAATCTCTATTAGCAGTATATGTCGAATGAAGTTTAGAAGGTCTAATTAAAGCTATCAATAATTGAAGGAATTTTTCCAACAATCTTTACCCCTTTTTCAGTTACATACGTAACAAAACGGGAAAGTCCTTTACCAACAACTGTAAAGTAATTAAATGCTCCTAATCTTTCTAAATGATCTTCTCTAACTGCTAGTCCATCCTTTGTATAATCTTTTCCAAACAGTACTGGACCAGCCTTTCCATCTTCTTTTGAAATTTTTACCACATCATCGACATGATAGTAATCTGTCGATGTTACTTTACTAATTCCGCCTTTTGCAATTTGCATACAAGTTATAATCGTAATTGAAAAAATAATGATTAATGAAAAATACCTAAACGCATATCTCATTTGCTTCTCCTCATTTATGAAATATTAATGAGTATATGAGCCAATATTGTCTTGATTAATTTTAGAATGTAGTGCCGCATTCATACCGCCAGCAATTATATTTGCCATATCCTCTATAAATGTATCCACTTCTTTTGGTGTAACCATTAGGTTATGACCAAGTGGTGATAGTACTTCATGAATTAATTTACGTTTTTCATTTTCTTCAAGTGTTCCTACAATCCCCATAAATGCCATTCGTTCTTTTTCATTAGGCATATCTTCCTCGGTATACTTCTTCTTTTCACCAAATGCCATTCCTGAAGGGATTAGCGCTTTCGCTGGCTTGTCTCCTTCTTTTATCTCTCGTCCAAAATGTTTTAAAATGAAGTCAATTGTGTCACTTGTAATTGCAACAGCATCAACAACCGTCGGAACACCTATAGCAATTACGGGAATACCTAATGTTTCCTTACTCAATTCCTTGCGTTTATTTCCGATTCCAGAGCCTGGATGAATACCATTATCTGTTATTTGAATTGTTGTATTAACTCGTTCAATAGATCTTGCTGCAAGTGCATCAATTGCGATTACAAAATCTGGCTTAACTTTATCAATGACTCCTGATATGATATCGCTCGTTTCAATACCTGTGATTCCCATTACTCCTGGAGATAAGGCACAAACTGGACGATATCCATCTTGAACACTTTCTGGCTGCAATTCAAAAAGATGCTTTGTAACAACTAAATTTTCTACAACCATTGGCCCGAGTGCATCAGGTGTTACATTCCAGTTTCCTAACCCAACAACTAAACAGGTTTGATCTTCTGTAATACCTAAATTTTTAATAAAAGCCGAAAACTCGTTTGCAAAAACTTTTTCAACCTTGTCTTGAAGATCAGTATCTTGCTCACGAATACCTTGAACTTGTAATGTTAAATAATTCCCTGGCTTCTTCCCGATTCTTTCAGATGCAGATTCTTTAATATGAACATGAGAAATACTCACACCATCAACTTCACGTTCTTTAACGATTAAGCCGGTAATTTCTTCCTTTGTTTGTTCACGCTCCTCAAGCATCTCTTTTGCTTCTACTGCTAAATCTGTTCGAACACTATATTGACTTAAATCTAACTCGCTCATCTATCTAGCCTCCACAATACTCATCGAAATTTAACAAGTCTTTTCTTAACTAGTTTAGCTAGATGTTACCATTTCTAAACGAGTAGTTTAATTTTCTTTTAAAAAGGCGAAAATAGCTTTATGAATTTCTATTGCCAAATGAGACTTGTTTTGATAAAATAAGTTTTGTTCTATTTGTGTTCGAGGGCAAATTTCTCGAATGCATTCGGGAGGTGAAAGGTATGCCAAATATTAAATCAGCTATTAAACGTGTAAAAACAGCTGAGGCTCATCGTGCTCACAACGCATCTCTTAAATCAGAAATGCGTACTGCTGTGAAAACTGTTGAAGCTTTAGTTACTAATAACGAAACTGAAAAAGCGCAAGAAGCTTTATTAAACGCTTCTAAAAAATTAGACAAAGCTGCTAACAGCAATCTAATCCATAAAAACGCTGCTTCACGTCAAAAGTCTCGTTTAGCTAAACAAGTTAACGCTATGAACGCGTAATGAATTAAATGGTGTCTCATTTGAGACACCATTTTTTCGTACAATTTTTAATTTAAAATAGCTTGTTACATTCTTCAATCATAAACTCCATATAACCTATTGCATCTTTTCTTCTTTTCAAAATCGATTTGTAAAAAGATTTTTTATTGTCGTTTCGTAATCTCATTGCCTCTTTAATAATCTTATGCCATCTATGTGGCACAGTCTTCAAAGCATATTCACCCGCTCCGACTTTCGAGGTAATATCTTTTTCTTTAAATGTATAATAAAGACGAGACACACCTAAAACGCCCCACTCAATACTCCTAACACTAACAAACAAACTTAAATAGTTTATATTAGCGAACTTCTTACTGTTTTTTATCCAGTTAAGCCAATAAGAATTAAGATTATCTCTCATATCAGATTGTAAGATTTCCCAGTTTATCGAAAGATCTAACTCCTCAATATTTATTCCTTTTACTGTAATGCCGTATTTTTTTAATTGAAAAACATCTATGGAGTTCTTTTCAAACTTTTTAAACCCATGACACTTCGCATCATTGAATCGAATACTTAAAACTCCATCTTCATTTAAGGAAAGAAAATCTTTTGTACTTATATACCATCCGTCCAGAATGGTTTTAGAGTACTTTTTTTGCATATCCCGATGAATTTCTTTTAGGATTTTCAAATCTTTTTCAGTTACTTGACGATTTACAACAGCAATAAAATCGATATCGCTAATCCCATTCTTAAATGCACCTATTGTAGACGAACCATAAAGATAATAAGAATGAAGAAAATTAGGTAATTTCAATTCAAAGGTATCTAAGTATGTATTTAACACTCTATTTATATCATTAGGAATTCCCTTCATTCACCCTACCCTCCATAGATTTTTATTATTTTTAAGAATTTGTTCACCATTTAAAAAGGCAGTCCAAATTTAATTAAAATGGTCTGCCAGATTTTGCTATATATTTTTATAAACGATTATCAATTATTATTCCAGTTTTATTTATTTAACTGAAGAATCAACATTTCAAGGATCAAAATTTTATCACCTTGACCAGTTTTCATTTTATAATCAACTTCAGCAATTAATCTAATTGCTTCTTTCAACTCACTAACTTGGAAGTTATTTGCTTGCTTTTGTCCATAAAATACTCTACCAGGTGATACTCCAACTGATGAAGCAATTTGATTATTGGAATATCCGCTACTTGATAATTGTTTTATTCCGTACAACAATCTAAATTGACTAGCTAATAATGCTACAATTTTTATTGGCTCTTCACCTATATATAATAATTCATGAAGGATTTTTAGTGCATCAGTCGTCTGTCTAACTGCTGTTTTTTCTATAAGTGAAAAAACATTTTGCTCAATCGTTTTTGCAACCATCATTTCTACAAGGTCTTCGGTTACTTCTCCTTCGTTTCCAATAAATAATTGAAGCTTCTCACATTCAAGTTTTAAAATTGATAAATTATTTCCAACTAGTAGCTTTAATTTTTCAATAGCCTCTTTAGTAATTGTTACATTTCCAATGAATTGTTCTTTAATCCAACCATCTAAATTATTCACTTCAACCGGGTGGCATTCAACTAACTCAACTTGTTTTTTTAATGCTTTTGTGACCTTTTTTCGCTCGTCCAACTTTTCATAAGGAGCAATAAAAACAACAGTTGTAAAGGGAGCTGGATTATCAATATAATCAAATAACGGCTCGATATCTTGTACAATTTTTTCCTTTTGAGCTGTTAAAAAAACACATGATTTTATAATAATGACTTTATTCCCACCAAAAAATGACGGTGTTTGAGCGTCCTCTAAAGCTTCACTTAAATAAGCCTCTTTTAAATCATACGTTTGATAGTTAAAGTCATCGACTTCTCCTTGTAAAGCCGCTTTCACGATTAAGTTTTCTACTTCTTGAAGTAAAAAATCTTCAGTACCAACCAATAAATACATTGGAGACACATTCTTTTTCAATTTTTTATGTAAATCATTAATCATGTTTTGCTCCCCTACACTAATTTTCTTTATACAGTATAACATGTCCTACATGAGAAGGAAGAGATTAGTAAATACTAATCTCTAATTTATATTAACGTTTTAAATAAAGATCCGGTTTCTTTATTTAAAACGGTATAACTAAAACAAACATACTATGGATTTTTTAGTTATATTGATTTATACTAAAATTGTGAATTAGGAGGGGTTATTTGTGAATACATTTGAAAAAAACGTTCAAAGTAAGCGTAATGATTCTACAGATTCAGGCGTTGGCTTTGCTGTTTCATTTGGTTTCTTCGCTACTCTATTTATCATCGCAACGATTGTAGAATTCGTTGCACGATAATACATAGAATCAAATGGTGAGACTGCCTTGGCAGTCTTTTTATTTTTTTATTAATTTCTGTTCTTTTCTTTACGGTATGCTTTAAACACATAAAGGGTACCTTGACCACTTTTAAATTCATAAGTTATTGCGCCATTTTTATCAGTTCGTAGGATTTTAACATTATTTTTCTGTAGTCGACTAAGTACTTCTTGCTTCGGATGACCATAACGATTTTTTGTACCAACTGAGATAATACCAACTTTAGGCGAAACTGCCTTTAATAGCTCCTCAGAAGTCGATGTATTACTGCCATGATGCCCTATTTTTAAAACATCTGCCTTTATATGTTTGTATTTAGAGATGAGCTCAATTTCACCACTTTCATCTAAATCACCCGTAAACAACCAGCTCTTCCCACCTATGGTTGATTTAATAACAATTGATCCATGGTTTTCCTCTCCTTTATAGTTTTTAATTGGAGAAATAACCTCAAAGTAATTACGACCTACTTTCCACTTCTTTCCTTCACTTATTTTCTTCACCTCAATCCCTTTATTAATTGCTAAAGTAATTCTTTCTTTTTCTGCTTCTGTAAATGTATGTTTGTTACCGACGATTAATTGTTTTACATGGAAAGATTGCAATACTTCTAGCCCTCCACCAATATGATCGATGTCACCATGTGTGAAGATTAATTTATCTATTTTACTTATTCCCTCTCCTTTTAATATTGGTATTAAAATATCGCTACCAGTAGAAAAAGGCTTTTTACGCTTCATCCAATCTTCTTCATTAATAATTAGTTTGCCACCGGTATCAATTACATAGTTCCCCTTATTAAATGGCAGTTTAATAAGAATACAATCACCTTGTCCTACATCAATGAACATAACTTTTCCGATTGGATTAATAAAAGGGAAAAATAAATGTCCAATGATAAGAATGAAAAATCCAATTACACAATTAATAAATAGTTTCTTTTCTTTTTCTGATTCCATGAAATATAAAATTAAAAATATTAGCATTATATAGAGAAACAGAATCTCCCTTGACGGGTGTGTAAAAATTAATTTAATAAATGGTAATTGCATACAAAAACTAAGTAATTCATCTGACAAATTAATGAAAAACGTTAAAAGCATTGTAAAATAAACACTTATAGCTGGTGTTATTAAACTAAGACTAAAACAAATAATACAGAGTGGCATAACGATAAAACTGATAAATGGGATGAAGATTAAGTTGATAAAAATGCTATAAGGGGACAGTTCGTGAAAATTGTAAAGTAATATAGGTATGGATACTAATTGAGTAATACTCGAAGTAAATAAGGCTTTGGCATACCATGTATTATAATTCAAGATCTGCTTACTCGTTAAAATAAGCACAAAACTTGTCACAAAGGAAAATTGAAAGCCTAGATCATATATGTAATTCGGCCTTATTAATAACATCACTATACAAGATAGATATATGAGCGAAGTTAGATCCACTTTTATTTTTGCTAGTCTAAATACGCAAACTAAAGCCCCAATAATAACTGCCCTTACTACTGACGCTGATGCGCCTGCTAAAAAGCCATACGTAATAATACAAACAATGGTTATAAATAAACTAGTTTCTTTCGTTACACCTACTCTAATTAATAAAAAATAAATGCAAAGACTCAATAAACTAATGTGTGAACCACTAATAGCAAGTAAATGAACAATGCCTACAATCTGATATTCAGATTCTGTTTCTACGTTCATTTTTGAGCGATCACCAAATAATAGAGCATTTATATACCCTTCTGTAATGGAATCAAAATGCTCCTCAACATAGTTAGTTAAAGCTTGTCTGTTATAAACTATAGATTGAAGTAATGTTCGAGTTCCATTTTTACATTTCAGTAAACTATTTGGATCAGTTGTAATAGTCCACTGAATCCCTTGGTTTAATAAATATTTTTGATAATTAAATAAGTATGGGTTCGAATTTTTTTGAGGTAGATCAACATCACCTGTAACATCGCAAATCTCACCAATTTGACGGTTTTGAAATACTTTTAATTGGTCTTTAGAATTAGCAAAGCTATTAAGTAAGACTTTTTGATTAGTAAGTTTAAATGTAAAAGAAATTTTATTTCCATCTATTATGGGGGAAGAAATAATTACACCTCGAACACTTTGAGCAGGTTTTGGGTTAGGGGAATTTATTATATTATTTTGAAAAAAACATATTAATGAGGTAATTAGGATCGAAATTAGACAAGTAAATAGAATTGACCATTTTCTTTTCATAACTAAAAATAAACTTAGAATAAGTAAAATCAATAAATAAATCAAATTATAATCTTTAAAAAGGACTGTTGTAATGATTTGTACAATAACTATATAAGCTAGATAAATACTCATTATAAATTATCGAATTAAAATAAATGGAGTCATTTGTTCAAGAGATTTTTTGCCAATTCCATTTACTGCATCTAATTGTTCAATCGAAGTTAACGGCCCATTAGATTCAATATAATCTAATATATTTCTTGCTTTTGTTGGACCAATTCCAGGTATTTTTTCTAATTCTGATTGTGTTGCATGATTAATATCAATTGCTTCATTTTTTTCAGTATTATTATTAGTCGAAGCCATCGAAGCCGAAACAACCTCTGTTTCTTCACCAATCAATGGTACATAGATTACCATCTCATCAGAAATTTTTTCAGCTAAATTTACTTTATTCACATCCGCTTTCTTTTGAAATCCTCCTGCTAATTTGATTACATCAATAACTCGATCTCCTTCCTTGCATTCAATGACACTTGGCTTTTGAATTGCACCTTTTACATCAACCATGAAAACTTTTGATTGAGCTGGTGCACTGATTTCTTTGTTAGACTCGGTTTTCTTTTCTTCATCGTCCCTTTTTTCATGAGATCGATTTGCAAAAACAACCTCATTTTTACGCTCAGTTTGATAATAATTTACTATTAGAACTACTACAATTAATAGACAGAACCAAACTAGTTTATTGTGAATTAACTTTTTCATTTTCGTCCTCCGTTTTAACTTATATCATTATTTTAGACTTTTCATCATATAGTGTAGGAGAGAATGTATGCAAAGGAAGGGATGTACTCATGAACGTAGGCATCATAGGTACAGGAAATATGGGAACTATCTTGCTTAATGGATTTATAAAGTCGATTGCCTTGAAGCCCTCCCAGTTAACAATTACAAACCGTTCAATGTATAAAGCTTATGAGCTAAAAAATATATATCCTGATTTAAATGTTGTTGAGACAGCAAAAGAAGTCATCACCTCTTCAGAAATTGTAATCGTATGCGTAAAACCATTAGAAATACAACCATTACTTTCATCTTTACAAAAATATTTCACAAAAAAACATTGTGTTATATCGATTACAAGTCCAATAAATGTCGATCAATTAGAAGCCATTTTACCTTGTCAAGTTGCAAGAGTTATTCCTAGCATAACTAACCAAGCATTGAGTGGTGTTACTTTAGTTAATTTCGGAAAAAGGTGTACAGCCAAAAATAAGGAGCAAATTATCGAGCTATTTTCGAAAGTCTCTAAACCTGTTATGATTTCAGAGGATATTACAAGAGTCTCGTCTGATATCGCAAGCTGTGGACCGGCATTTTTTAGTTACTTACTCCAAAAATTTATTGATGCAGCTGTATGTCAAACATCCATTTCAAAAGAACAAGCAACGATTTTAGCAGAAGAAATGATTATTGGGTTTGGAAAACTCATTGAACAAAAACATTTTACGCTTGAAACGCTTCAAGAAAAGGTATGTGTAAAAGGCGGAATTACTGGTGAAGGAATCAAAGTACTTGAAGCCCGAGTTGGGGACTTATTTGAAGAAATCTTTGAAAAAACACATAATAAATTTGATCAAGAAATCGAACGGGTTAAGGAGCAGTTTTGATTAACTTGTTGCTAATTGTACTTGTTTATTCAATTGCACACAAAAATACAAAATTTAATTTTATAAGGTTAATAAAGCAAAAAACCCTTTAAGAAAAAGAGTTTTCTTATAAGGGTTTTTTATTTTTTCATTGCTATAAAAAAGATTCGCTCAGACATTTCTTCTACCGACTCATCAAAATCAGCAATGATTTCTTTTATTTCAAATCCATTTTCATTCAACCATGTTTTATACGTATTGATTGGATATGTTCGTTGATTGTGATATTCCTCAAAACGTTCATATAGATCACGATGTTCATCTTTCATAAAAAAAACTAAATCATGTTCAACACTTAAAGGTTGTTCGCCTTGTGTACAAGACCAAACTAAGCTTAACTCTGCATCATCAATAAAAAATGTCTCTTCAGCAAATATTTCTTCGATTTTATAAGACGAATGTACATCAAATAAAAACAAACCATTTTCTTTTAAACTTTCATGTACATTACGAAATGTTTGTTTTACTTGATCTTCCGTTTCTAAATAATTAAGTGAATCACAGAAAATCGTTACACAATCTAACTCATTAAATCCTTCTAGTTCAACCATATTTTGTTGAAAAAAAGGTATATTTACTTTTTCCTGTTCGGCTTTTGCCATCGCAACACTTAACATTTCCTCAGATAAATCAACCCCACTAACTGAATAGTTCAATTTTGATAAAAGAATCGGTAAAGTTCCTGTACCACACCCAATATCTAAAATTTCAGGTTGATTTATATCATACTTTTGAAACACATTTTTTAAGAATTCGACCCATCTTTCATAAGGGACATCATTCATTAATTGATCATACAAGTACGCGAAGCGATTGTATGTCATGAAAGAATTTCTCCGTATACATCAAGAGATGGTGCATCTCCCCAAAGCTTTTCTAAGTTATAATAATTTCTTTCGTCACGATGGAAAATATGAACAACAACATCACCGATATCGACTAAAACCCAACGAGCTTCGTCAAATCCTTCAAGACGTTTTACATCTTTACCATGTTGATATGCTTGATCTTTTACTTCTCTAGCAATTGCTTGAACTTGCTTATCTGAATTACCTTGGCAAATAATGAAATAATCTGCAATTGAAGAGATTCCCTTCATATCTAATACAACTAAATCTTCAGCTTTCTTGTCGTCTGCTGCTTTTACTGCTAAGATCATTAATTCTTTTTCATTCATTTTTTTGTTCCCCCTGGCTTTGAACTTGCTTTAAAATTGAGTTATATGTTTTAACCGTTAATGGGTAGACTGTTTGTTCTTTATTGATCAAAAATGTAATCGTATTTTTTAATGCGAATAATAAAGCTCGGTCCAAATTTTGTTCGGCTAATTCACGAGCTTCTTCCACACCAGGAAAGTTACGATTAGGTTCAATATAGTCTGCTACATATATTATTTTATCTAATAAATTCATCTCTTTATGACCACTTGTATGGTATTTGATTGCTCGTAAAATTTCTTTATCATCAATTCCATATTCATGTTTTGTAAGAAATGCACCAACAGGAGCATGCCAAAGTTCTTTATTATACTTTAAAAGCTTTAGTGAAAGTTCATTTTCTTCCATAATTGCTTTTAACTCTTTAATCGGCATGCATTTTGCGACATCATGGAAAATTGCAGCTAACTCTGCTTTTTTTACATCCGCACCATATTTTTCGGCAAGTCTAACTGCAGTTTCCATCACACCAATAGTATGTGTAAAACGCCCGTTCGTTAGTTTTTCTTTTACATATGAAAGTGCTTTTTGTTTATCCATTATTCCGCTTCTCCTCTAATTAACGGTATTTAACTTATTAAGGTAATACGATTGTTTTATTTTCTTCTGACTCTTTATATAAAACAACAGTATGTCCAATTACTTGTACTAGTTCAGCATCTGTACCTTCAACTAGTTGATCTGCTATTTCATAACGGTCCTCATCACAGTTTTGAAGTATACTTACTTTTAAAAGCTCTCTTACTTCAAGTGCTTCTGAAATTTGCTTAACCATATTTTCATTAACTCCACCTTTACCTACTTGAAAAATAGGGTTTAAGTGATGAGCTTTTGAGCGTAAAAATCTTTTTTGTTTACCTGTTAACATTTTGTTCCTCCAAGTTTTCTTTCTAATAATGAATAAGCATCAATTGTATTAGGAAAAATTCCTGTCCACTCTTGAAATGCTAATGCTCCTTGATAAATAAACATCGGTAATCCATTTTGTATAGCTACATTTCTTTCTTCAGCTTCTTTTAAGAATACTGTTTTAAACGGGCTATAAATTAGATCCGATACAATTGCATTTGGTGATAAATTAGTTAGTGCTAAAGGAGTGCTATTTTCGTTTGGCTTCATTCCAACCGAAGTCGTTTGAATAATTAGCGAAAATCTTCCTAGTTGTTCTTCAGCCTCTTGAATTGAAATAATATTAACTTCATTCATCAACTTACCATCTAAGAGCTCTTTTGCTTTTTCTACCGTTCGGTTTGTAACGGTAATATGCTTAACTCCTAAGTGTAGTAGGCTATAAAGAATTGCTCTAGCAGCACCGCCTGCACCAATAATTAAAATAGTTTCTTCTTCAATCGGTTTTTCCAAAACATAAGATAGACCTCTAATATATCCAATACCATCAGTATTTTTACCAAATAATTTTCCATCTTTATTGATAACCGTATTAACAGCTCCAATTGCTTTTGCTAATGGATCAATTTCATCTAAATACTGCATTACTTCTACTTTAAGTGGTGCTGTTACATTAAATCCTTTAACAGTTGAACGAAACTCTGTCATAACTGATTTTAATTCTGTTATCCCAACTTCTTTTGCAGAATAGTGACCTGAAATATGATTAGAGAGAAACCATTCATTATGCATAGTTGGTGACATTGAATGACCAATCGGCTGACCGATTACATAGTATTGGTCTTTCATTTCTCTTTAGCCCCCAAAATTATTCTTATATAATAGAATTACGAAGTGTTACAGCTACACCTTTTGGTACATAAGCAACTATTTTAGCACCTGGGTCATTCACTGTAATCCATCCTAATCCTGAATAAACTATATCAGTTTTAGCATCTTTTATCATAAATTCATGCCTTACTAATTTAGGTAACTCATTAATTTGTTCTCCATATGGTGGAACTAATAATTCACCAGCTTGTCTTTCATATAATTCATCTGCATTTTCTTGTTTTGTACGATGAATTGATAATTCGTTTGAGAAATGACATGTAAAAGAACGTCTTCCACCTTCTAAATAATCAAAGCGAGCTAATCCACCAAAGAATAATGTTTGACCTTCATTTAATTGATAAACCATCGGCTTAATTTCTTTTTTAGGTGTAATGATTTTTAAACCTTTTTTATCAACAAAATGAGCCATTTGATGATGATTAATGATTCCAGGAGTATCGATTAAATCACTATGTTCATCAAGTGGGATTTGAATTAGGTCAAGTGTTGTACCCGGAAAGTGAGATGTTGTAATGATATTACTACTCTCTTCACTATAACGTTTAATCATAGTATTTATAAATGTTGATTTTCCAACATTTGTACAACCTACTACATATACATCCTTGCCTTCACGATACTTCTCAATACTTTCTGCTAATTCATCAATACCAGTGCCTTTAACTGCACTAACTAAATGAACACCTACTGGCACTAGCCCCCAGCGTTTTGCAGTTCCACTCATCCATTGAGTAAGTTTATTTTTCTTAACTGATTTTGGAATTAAATCTGCTTTATTTCCAACTAATAAAATTTTATTGTTACCAACAAATCGATTGATCCCATTTAACCAACTACCAGAAAAATCAAATACATCAACTACTTTTATGACTAGACAGTCTTTTGTACCAATTCCATTTAAAATACGAATAAAGTCAGAATCAGTTAACTCCACATCTTGAATCTCATTATAGTTTTTTAAACGGAAACAACGTTGACAAATAATTTCCTCTTTTTCTAATGAAGATGGAGGTGCATATCCAAGCTTTTCTTTATCCTCAGTTTGAATTTCAACTCCACAACCAATACATCTTATTTCTGTATGACTCACTTTTTATCCTCCCACTGTAGCAATCCTTGCTTTCTTAATGAAGAAAGAATTCTACGCTCTACCATTCGATTAAATCTTGTCCAAATACCATCCGTACTCGCAACCGGAACTACTAAAATCGTGTGAATCCCTTGACGATTACCACCAAATACGTCCGTAAGTAATTGATCACCAATCATTACAACTTCAGTCGGTTTTAAATTCATTTGTTTATAAGCCTTCTTATATGAAGTAGCCAGTGGCTTGCGTGCTCGATGAATAAATGGAATGCCTAGAGGGTCGCAAAATTTCCCAACACGTTCAGCATTGTTATTTGATACAACTGTAATTTTAATCCCAGCATCATCCATACCTTTAAACCATTTTGTTAATTCAGGGGTTGCTAGTGGTCTATGCCATTCTACTAACGTATTATCTAGATCCGTAATGATCCCCTTTATTCCTAAGCCTTTTAGATGCTCAGGCGTAATTGCATAAACATTATTAACAGTTTCACTCGGTAAAAATTTATTAAACATTATTACACCTCGATATATTCTATAAATCGTTCGACAAATAACTACAACCATTTAAACTGTGGATAAATCTATACACATTATCCTTAGTCCTATAACATACTTTTTCAGAAAATATAAACAATTTACCCACAAGTTATCCACTTATTTCTGTGGATAAACGAACGGTTGTTCTCTTTTTAAAAATTTGATACATTAAGTTTACAAAGAAATTAAAAAAATTCTAATCACTCGGAGGTGAACGCCCAACCGGGCAAAAAATATGTACAAATTAAATGATGAGTTGTTACTTGAGTCATACAAAAAAGCTCTTGGTTTACAGCTAGATCCGGCCTTCATTTATTTAATCGAAAAAGAAATTAAACGAAGAGGACTAGATTTCTATATAAAAAAAACATCTTAATCGTTTTTATTATTTTCAATATACGCAAATAATACAAGTGAAATTAAAATACAAGCACTCTTTACAATAACAGAAAAAGAACCATCTTTCTAGACGATGGCTCCCATTTCGTGAAAAAAAGTGCATACTTTTATTATTTTTAATATAATTTACCAAGATTTTGACCAACTCTTATCGCTTGTCCAGACTGTAGTTTCTGATTCGGTGTAAAACTATTTGCTTCAAAAAGTAAAACAACCGTAGATCCAAAAGAAAAATAACCTACCTCTTCACCTTTTTTTAATTGTTTTTCTTTTTTAGTTACGACGATTGTATTAACAAACATCGCACCAACTTTAATCATCGCAATATGTTTATTATTATCATTGCATAATACTTCTGAAACAATGCGATAATTTTTTGAAAGTGGATCTTTACCATACGTTAAACCAGCTTTATTAACAGGATAAGATTTAGAACCTAATTCAAATTGAGAAACAACTTCGCCTTCAATCGGACTATGCATACGATGATAATGGCTAGGACTTAAATACAACACCATATAATATCCCTCATCATACTTATCTGCCATTTCCTTTGAACCTAACATATCAATAATGCTATATGTTTTTCCTTTAACGACAAATTTAATATCCATTTCAATTTTCCCACATGACTCTAACACACCATCTACTGGACAAGCTAATTCACTTACACCAGCATGAATCGGTCTAGCATTTTGCTTTAATTCCCTAGTAAACAATGCATGTAATGAAGAAAAAGCAGTTTCTTTACTCTCATCCATATTTAAATTAAACGCTTTAATATACGGCTTAATAAATAGCTTACTCAATCTAGAAGTAGAAAACCTACGCAAAAGACCTGAAGTAAAACGATTATTGGTCAATTCAATAAACAAACGATAAAAACTCTGTTTCATCTATGTACCCCTAACTCAAAATATATATATAATTTATAACACATTATATCAAAACTAACAAAACCCAAAATAAAGCCCACAGTAGTTTATTTTATCTTTAATCTAGCACTAATTTAATGAATTTAAACTCAAGATTGAAGCTTTTGAATCGAATATTATAAAACAATCTATTCACTGCACCTACTAAACCCATGATCTTGTACTATTGTCTCCCTGCACTTCCTATACTCTATGTCTTGAACTAATCTTCTTGTTACAAATAATTCACACTAAGTTCACATTGGACTGATAGAATACTTACGTAATATACATTAGGAGGTTGCCTATCTTGAAAGAACTAAGCTTAGGTGAATGGACTAACACACTTTTAATATATAAATTTGCGTTAGATGAAATCAATACTAAAATTAAAATATTAAATGAAGAATTTACTTTAACTCATAATCATAATCCAATTGAACACGTAAAGTCTCGATTAAAAAAACCTGAAAGTATAATGGAAAAGCTTGAGCGTAAGGGATTAGAATTAACAAACGATAATCTAGAAAAATATATAAATGATATAGCTGGGGTTCGTATTAGTTGTTCATTTATTAGTGATATTTATATGATCTATGAACTTTTAAAGCAGCAAGATGACATTTATATAATAGAAGTAAAAGATTATATTAAAAATCCTAAATCAAATGGATATAAAAGTTTTCATATGATTATTGAAATCCCAATTTTCCTTGCATCTGAAACAAAAAGGGTAAAAGTAGAGATTCAAATTAGAACTGTTGCGATGGACTTTTGGGCAAGCCTTGAACATAAGATTTTTTATAAATACAATAAAAAGGTTCCAAAAGAAATAATAGATAGTTTGAATGAAGCTTCTGCAACCGTAAATTCATTAGACTTTAAAATGGAGAGGATTAGGGATCAAGTTGAGCAATTGAATTGAATCGAGCAGGATTAAAGAAAACAAGGTATATCAGTATACCTTGTTTTCTTCATGTTTTTATCAGTACTTTTCGATAGCAACTAGCAAAAACCAATCATTTTATAAATAAAATGGAGAACATAAATACAATTAGAAAATAGCAAAATAAATATGATGATAAGAACAATACTTGTGCAAAAATAAACTTAAAAATATTGTTCGTAAAGCGATCTGATTGCAAAAAATTTATGCATCCAAAGATTAAAATAATTAGAAAGAAAATAAGTATACTATCTGATACAAAAAAGCTTTTGAAGTAATAAATCCCTGTGTAATTAGAAATGACCTCAGCAACTCTATCTAAGTTCAAATCTATTGCTTTTGATTCGAATACTTGCTCCCATTCTTTTTCTTGTAAGTATGAAATGTAATAACTTGATAGTAGGGTTAAAGTTAATCCGATGGTTAAAATTGTTAAAAATTTCGACTTGTAGTACCGTAAACATTCTTGAATTATCATTAGTCAACCTCCGTATCGATTAAATTTCACACAAAAAATAAAAAGCCCTGTGATTACAAAAAGATTAACATAATTTAACAATCATCAAACAAAATGAAAGTTACAATAATTAGGACATTCTGTGTACTTTTGTACATCATTAAAGTTCTCTTTTCTATCACAAGTTAAATTGAATCTTAAATGGTTTGAAAATAATTAGTTTTATTTAATTTAATTTTGGTTCTTTCAGCTTTAAATTTAAGATAAAATAGGATATGTTAGTATAAATATAAAATAGATTGTTAGAAAGTTTGAGATCATAGATCAAAAAATTGGAGGAGCCGATTTGGATAATGAATTAAACTATAAAACACTCATACCAGAAAATATACCGAATGAACGTAAGTCTGCCATAAAAACACTTGTCTTCTATTTTTTAATATTTATAGTTGGTTTGAACTTACTTCTAGTGATTGCAACGATATGGGGTGCGATTTTTGTTAAAACCGCGCATATTAGTCTAACTAGAGAACAATTTTTAAATCTTTTAAATACTGTTTCGATTTATGCGGATTCAATCTTTGGTGTCCTCAGTTTATTTTGGCTATATTATTATACGAAGAAAAAAGGTCTTCTAACTTTAAGACGAATAAACATTACTGTAGTTGATATTGTAATTGTTTTAGGCGCATATGTGGTTCTTATTGTTTCTTCACAACTTCTTGATGTAATTTTCCAACATTTCAATTATTCGATAGCAACTCCAGATAATCAAAAAGAAGTTGAAGGCTTGCTGCTTACCAATCCAGCCCTTATGATTATTTCTGCTGTAATATTAGCACCGATTAAAGAAGAATGGATTACACGAAAATTAATCATTGGTTCTATTTTTAAACATTCTCCGATTATTGGATTGATCGTAAGTTCATTTGGATTTGGTTTATTGCATATGCTTGCTGGTTTTTCTATCTATGCATTACTGTCGTACTCTTTAGCTGGGTTAATTTTTGGTATTATTTATATCAAAACAAAAAAAATTGAGGTTACGATTTTTGCCCACTTTTTGAATAATTTAGTTTCGATTATACTTTTTTATGCTACAAACTAACAAAAACGCTCCTAGTGAGCGTTTTTATCATGTATTAATGAGGTGATTTATGAACTATTTACTTATATTTGTTGGAGGTTTTTTTGGAGCAATTCTACGATACTTATTTGGGACAGCAATTCATCCACTGACTAATGGTTTTCCAATTCATACATTTTTAATCAATATAATTGGATGCTTCTTTTTAGGATTTTTCTTACCGATGGCTAAAGTTAATCTAAAACCTGAATACACTTTATTAATTGGAACAGGTTTTACTGGAGCGTTTACAACATTTTCAACCTTTTCACTTGAAAATGTGATTCTAATTGATGAAAAAAAGATGCTAGTAAGTTTTGCCTATATACTACTAAGTTTAGTAATTGGAATAAGTTTGTCATATCTTGGTGTGAAAACGGCTGAGAAATTCAATAAAGTAAAAGGAGTAACCTCATCATGATCATTATTGGAATAGGTGGGGGAATTGGAGCAATTTGTCGTTATGCTCTTGGTAACTATGTTAATAAAAAGCATACAACAATTTTTCCTTTTGGCACCTTCGTTATAAACATACTCGGGTCGTTTATTTTAGGTTTAACTAATCATCTTTATCTAGATCAGTCCATCTCTACAACTATGTGGTTGTTTATTGGTGTAGGAATATTAGGGGGTTTTACTACCTTTTCCACATTTGGCTATGAAGCCATTCAATTAATCCTCTCAAAAAAATTCAAAACCGCTTTATCCTACATCATTTTATCTACAATTATTAGTATTTTTTGTGCATATATTGGTTTTCATCTATTCCGATAAACTAAAAACCTCTGACAAAATCTCAGAGGTTTTTAGTTTTATATTTACCAGCCAAAATCTAATGTTTTACCTGATTCTGCATATGTTTTTACATTACTTAATATCATCGGCCAACTAGATTTTGTACTTTCATATGAAGGGTGATTTTCTGGCCATTGATCGTTAACTAATGTTAGCTTTGTACACTCTCCCACTTCTTCAAGTGTAAGGGTAATTTTTGTTTCTAATTCAGCATGATTTTCACGGTAAACTGGACCAGGATGTTCTGTATAACTCATCATTTTGTAAGGTTCAAATGCTAATATTTTTCCATAAACATGTACTGTTTGATCCCCATCTTCACCTGGTCCAATATATTCATATTGCGCACCAACTTCAAATGTTGACTTCAATATACAACCGAAAAAAATTGCCTTAGTTCCTTCTGGTGTTACAAATATCTTCCAAACTTCCTCTGGTTTAGCACCAATATAAAACTCATACTTTAGATCTTCCATTTTTTCATCCTCCATTTTGTTTATGTTTAGGTGATGAATTTTGATTCTAGATGACCCTTCCATTATATACCAAAAATGATTCAACTTATAAATTCATTTGTTTTCATAAATTTATATATTAAAATTAAATCATATGAAAATAGTTAATACTAAAAATCGATTTTAATGAGGAGTGACAAGATGAATTTAACTTATGAAGTAATCGACGAAGATCAAATTGAATTATGTAGAGATTTATGTAATGAATTAATGACTTTTCAAAAGGCAAAAGCGACGATCAAACAAGAGTTGTTTGATCATATGAATTTTGATACACGAATGGTTCCTTCAGTAAAAAAAGCCATACATAATTATATTGTTATCGTAAAAGATGAAGACAAAGTCGTTGGTTATGTTTATTCAAATATTTCTCCAAAAGAGGCATATTCAAATGAATTTGCAACATTTTTTGATCTTTCCTCAGTTCATAAAAAGAATGTTGGTTGTTTGTCTCAATTTTACATAAAAGAAGAATATCGAAAATATGGCGTTGGTTCTACACTATTCAAAATGTCTATGAAGTGGCTGAAACAGTTTGATGATGTAGAGTATTATTTTATTTTTGTTTCTAATGGAAATGAGGACGCGCTTGAATTTTATAAACGTAAAGGATTTTCAGTTAGTCATACAATTTTAAATGGTTTTATTACCGTATTAAGAAGTAATGAAGTGTTCAAAGAATTTGCGTAATCCTCAGACTGTTGACAAACGCTCGCTTTCTTCGTTGCTTCGCCTGCCTGCGGTGCTCATTACCGTCTAAGGTAACTCCGCTCCTCATCAGTCTTCGCGCCTCGAAAGACAAACGCTTGCAATCAGTCTGAAAATCAGATATTTAAGACTTCGCCTAAACAAAAAAGGTATCTCAAAATAATGAGATACCCTCTTTTTTATGTTCTATTAAAATGCCCAGTTACCATTTCTCATAATTGGTTCAACTGATCCATCTTCTTTAATTCCATCGATGTTTAATTCTGGAGAACCGATCATGAAATCAACGTGAGTTAAACTTTGGTTGATTCCTAATTTTTCTTGTTCTTCAGAAGGTAATTTTTCTCCATCCTTCATATTGTTTGGATATGCTTTACCTAATGCTAAGTGGCAAGAAGCATTTTCATCATATAATGTGTTGAAGAAAATTAAACCTGTATTAGAAATTGGTGAATCATGTGGTACTAATGCAACTTCACCTAAACGGCGAGCACCTTCATCAGTATCTAATAAGTGTTGCAGTGTATCATAGCCTTTTTCAGCTGTGAAATCGACAACTTTACCATCTTTAAATGTTAAAGAGAAGTTCTCGATTAAATTTCCACCGTAATTTAATGGTAAAGTTGCTTGAACTGTACCGTTTACACCGTGGCTATGTGGCATAGAGAAAACTTCTTCAGTTGGAATATTTGGATTGAACCATTTACCATCTTCACTGTTTGCTCCGCCACCTTTCCATACATGATTATCTACTAAGTCTAGCTTCAAATCAGTACCAGGTGCAGTATAGTGTAACGTTTTATAACGCTTGTCATTTAATTGAACAACTTTTTCTTGTAAGAAATCGTTATGTTTAACCCAAGCTTCTACTGGATTTTCATTGTCAACTCGGCAAATTTTGAAAACTGAGTCCCATAGTAATTCCATAGCTTTGTCAATTTGCTCATTTGGATATACTTTTTCAGCCCATTCCACACATGGAATCGCTACGATTGACCAACGAATTCGGTCAGCCATCATGTATTCACGATAATTATGTAATGCTTGACTAGCAGTTTTATTAAAAGTAGCAATACGTTTAGGATCGATTCCTTTTAATAATTCAGGATTTGGTGAAATTACTGATAATACAGCACCACCATTTTCAGCTAATTCTTCCATTGCTGTTACTTTCCAGCCTGGGAATTCTGAAAACACTTCGTCTGGTGCTAATTCGTATTTTGTACGAGTAATTACATCATCGTTCCAATCGATATTTACATTTTTTGCTCCAGCTTCGTAAGCGTATTTTACAACTTTACGAACGAATTCTGCAGCTCCGATTGGTGCATTTATTTGTAGTGTTTGTCCTTCTACGATATTAACTCCACTTTTTACAGCAAGTTCAGCATATTTTTCTAATGATTTTTCAAACTGAGACATTGATATCCCTCCATGTTTAACTTTTTAATAACCTAACCTACTAAATTATAATATAAAGTTCAGAAAATTGGTACATAAAAGAGACTGACTATTCATTTTTATTTGAAATGTCAGAGGCTTTAACAAATAGGAACAAAACTATATCAAGTAATCGAACTTTTCAATCAAAAAAAGCACTATTAAAAGTGCTTTCTTATGAAACAATATACGTCTCATATCCATTTACATTTAAGAAGTTTTCTGCTTTCTCTCTGTCATTTTCAGTTTGAAGACTTATTCGAAGTACACCTGGTAAGCCTTCGCGTGATTCAATAATTCTCAGATTAGTAATACTTACTTGATGAATAGATAGGATTGTTGTTATATTAGCAAGCTCACCAACACGGTCTAAGACGTCAACATATAAATCAAAATAACTTGGAATGGCACCATTTGCTTTTACTGGCATATTGTCACGATAATCTTTTGAGTCCTTAAAATATTGAAAGATTTCATCTTTATTCTGATTATCTACAAGCTGATACATTTGCTTCATATCATCTATCCAGTTGGAAATTAGAGAAAGCAATATATCTTTATTTTGAATTACAATATCAGTCCACATTTTAGGACTACTTGATGCGATTCTTGTAATGTCTCTAAATCCACCTGCAGCAAGAGAGGTTACTAAGGGCTCGTCTTTTGAGTAGTTCTTAACTTGTTTTACAAGATTAGAAGCAATTAGATGTGGGAAGTGACTTACCACTCCAGTAATTTGATCATGTGTCGCTTCATCAATCACAATAAAATGTGAGCCTGTTCCTTTAAGCCATTCTTTTAATTCATCAATTTGACCATCCACAGTATTTTCACTCGGTGTCAAAATATAATATGCATTTTCGAATAAATGAACTTTCGCACTCTCAACACCAGTTTTGTGTGAACCCGCCATCGGATGACCACCAATGAAACAATATCCTTTGTCTGTAAGTGTCCTAGAGTGCTTCATAATTTCACTTTTCGTACTACCTACATCTGTTAATATGACATCATTCTTTAGTTCATATTCACTTAACATATGTATATATTTTATTGACTCCTCAACAGGACAAGAAAAGATAATTAGATGAGCCTTCTCGGCACAGGTTTTAAGCTGTACCGAGGTTTCATCTAAAACTTGAATTTTTTTTCCTATTTCAAGTTGTTTTTCGTTTATATCATAGCCAATGATATTTACATCATGAACTTTTTTTATTGCCAAGGCAATTGAGCCTCCGATTAAACCAGTGCCAATTAAAAGGACGTTCTTTTTCAAGGCTCTCACCGCCTATCTTTCATTAAGTTTAATTACCCTTGAAGCTTTGAACGGAAGTCTTTTAACTCAAACATGAACTCTTCAAATTGCGGAATATTCATTTGTTGAGCTGAATCTGATAAAGCAACTGCTGGGTCTGGATGTACTTCAGCCATTACTGCATCCGCTCCAATTGCAAGAGCTGCTTTTGCAGTTGGTAATAGTAAGTCTTTACGACCTGTAGAATGAGTAACATCGACAACAACTGGTAAATGTGTTTCTTTCTTAAGAATAGGTACAGCTGAGATATCTAATGTATTTCTTGTAGCTTTCTCATAAGTACGAATTCCTCTTTCACAAAGAATAATTTGGTCATTTCCTTGAGAAATAATGTATTCTGCAGCATTAATAAATTCTTCAATTGTAGCTGAAAGTCCACGTTTTAATAAAACTGGTTTATTTACTTGACCAACTGTTTTCAGTAAATCAAAGTTTTGCATGTTACGTGCACCGATTTGAATTACGTCAACATATTCTAATGATCTTTCAACATCATTTGGATTTAGTATTTCACTAATAACGGCTAAATCAAACTCATTTGCAACTTCTCTTAAAATTTGAAGACCTTCGTATCCAAGTCCTTGGAAATCGTATGGAGAAGTTCTAGGTTTAAATGCACCGCCTCGCATCATTGTTAAACCTTGTTGTTTCATTGCTTGTGCAACTGCACGTACTTGCTCATAGCTTTCAACTGCACATGGTCCCATAATAAACGATTGAGATCCGTCACCAAGAACGATATCATTTTTCACTGTGACAATTGTATTTTCAGGCTTTTTCTTTCTAGATACTAAAAGAGCTTTTCTGTGATCATCCTCTTGTAACTCTAAACTTGCTTGGAAAATTGTTTTAAAAATATGTTGTAATGTTGAAGTTTCAAATGGCCCTTCATTCACATTTGCAATCATATCTAAAACTTCACGCTCACGAACTGGATCGAAACGCTTAATACCATGTTTAATCTTTTGTTTACCTATCTCTTGAACAACTGCCCCACGCTCGTTTAATAATTCCACGATTTTTAAATTAATTTCATCAACCTTATCACGTAATTGCACTAATTCATTTGTACTCATTTCTTGTTCCTCCTCAAATTTTATAATTCTATTCCAATACCACTTCTTTGAAGTAAGTATGTAAAATTGAAAACAAAAAGTCCCTACTGAATAAACAGTAGGGACGAATTATTTAATCGCGGTACCACCCTAGTTGTGAACAAAAATTCTGCTCACCACCTTCATTTTGTTAACGATCAAATAATGACCGTTTCTAATTTCGTTTAACGAAATAGAAATTGCTCCAAGAATGTAATTCACCATAGCCTATGTACTGACTCGCAGCCTTCGTCAGCTCTCTTAAACAGGGAAGCTATGCTTACTGTGCTCTTTTCAACGCAATATATTTAATTGTCAAAAGATTCATTAAAAAAGTTATTAATGAGGATTATAAAGCACTTTTAAATATGCTGTCAATGCATATTTTTTTTAGAATATGTAACGATTTTTAAAAAGATACATCATTACTGAATTGGTAGCGCTTACTATTTTCAACATTTTTTTTATACTCACTACATTTTTTTTATGGTACAGACACAATGAATTTGTACAATACATAAACATATAAATAACAACTTACCTTACCTTCCTTAGGAGTGATCATATGCCTGGTTTATTTACAGCTTTAAGTCTGTTCTTAAAAGAAGTGTTTGTGTTTGTTTCGTATGTAAAAAATAATGCCTTCCCTCAGCCTCTTTCTTCAGCAGAAGAAACGCTCTATTTAAATCGTATGGCAAACGGTGATGGCGAAGCACGAAATTTATTGATTGAACATAATTTAAGGCTTGTTGCTCACATCGTCAAAAAATTTGAAAACACTGGTGAAGATGCTGAAGATTTAATTTCAATCGGGACTATTGGCTTAATTAAAGCAATCGAAAGCTTTGTCCAAGGAAAAGGAACGAAATTAGCAACATATGCTGCTAGATGTATTGAAAACGAGATACTTATGCATTTACGTGCGCTAAAGAAAACAAAAAAAGATGTCTCCCTTCATGACCCGATTGGGCAAGACAAAGAAGGAAACGAAATCTCACTTTTAGACATTTTAAAAACGGAAACAGAAGATGTAGTTGATCAAATTCAACTGAATATGGAACTTGAAAAAATCAAACAATACATTAAAATTCTTGACGATCGTGAAAAAGATGTCATTATTCAACGATTTGGTATTGATATGGATAAAGAATTAACTCAACGCGAAATTGCAAAGAAATTAGGCATTTCAAGAAGCTATGTTTCAAGAATTGAAAAACGTGCCTTAATGAAAATGTACCATGAGTTTTTAAGGGCTGAAAAAGAAAAGAAAAAGGATAAAAAATAAACCACTGATGATGAGTTCCGACTCCAATTGTTAGTCAAATCTAACGATTGGAGTCAATTCATTTTCAGTGGTTTTATGCTTGTTCTTCTTTTTGAAGTTTTCGTTTAAAATAATTTGATGTAAGGAAAAAGCCTAATGCAAAAATCAACATTGCAAAAACGACACTCTCAATTGTTAATATTTTTGTTTGAGTTAATCCGTCCTTTGGAAGAAGAGTCCCGAAATAGAAAAAAGTAGCCAATGCTGTAGTTATTGCACCGAATGTTTTAAAATCATTTACCTTTGCCTGTAGATTTTTAATATTCACGATTACTGCACCTTCCCTTCTCTTCTTTGACCTATTAACTTTAACATATTTTATACACGAAAAGAGAAGGTAATTAAAGGCAAGAAATGCAGGTATTAGGAAGAAAAAGTAGGCTGTATTCCCTACTTTCATAAGTACTCTATTATTAAAAAAAGGGACGCTACCAGTCAGTTTCCCTGACTTTTTAGCTATCCCTTTCACAAAAAGCACCTAGTCTTTTTTAACTATTCTTTAGCATCTAACCCTGCCTTAATAAACTCGATTGTGCGTTGTGTCTCTTGCTCCTCATTCCAAAACGGAATATTTTCAAGCACGATTGACGATACAACAAGGCCTATAACAGATGAAATAATCAATCTTAGTACAGTTGGAATCGGTATGTCTTTTATTTGTCCTTTATCAATAAACGATTGTAAAACAAGCGCAATTTTAGGATACATTTTCTCTTTAAAAAGTTTTTTTAATTCTTCTTGCATATCATCTTGAAATGGCATTTCTTGTATGATTATTTTTATTACAGACTTGTTTTTTTTCACAAATTCCATTCGATTTTTAATTAGTGCATGTAAAAAATCTTCAAATGTTTTGTGTTCTAAATGAAACACTGCTTTAGAAAAACGATCCATTTCAAAAGGTGCAATTGTTTTTACTAAAGTTGGCTTTATGATACTTTTTAATAATTCTTTTTTAGTTTTGAAATAACGAAAAATTGTACCTTCAGCAACATTTGCTTTTTTTGCTATTTCATTTGTTGATGTACTAACAAAGCCTTTTTCAGCAAAGATTTCGATTGCTGCTTCAAGAATTTTTATTTCTTTTTCATTCATTTGCTGTAATTTTTCTTCTGGTAAAAACTCTTCTAATTTAATTGAAAACACTCCTTAAATTGAACGCTGTTTCTTTAAAGCAATTATGTTTAAAGAAATAAACAGTATCGAAAATCCTAGTAAAATTAATAGCTGGAAGCCAACATCTACAAGGGACTGACCTTTAATCATAATTCCTCTTAGTGCCTCTGCTCCATATGTCAGTGGTAAAATGCCTCCAATAACTTTAAACCAATTTGGTAAGAACGCTGTTGAGAAAATACCTGAAAATAGTATTTGAGGAACAGCAATCACTGGAATAAATTGCACAACTTGAAATTCATTATTAGCATATGCAGATAATAACATTCCGAGTGTTAATGCAGTCATAGATAGTAAAATATTAACTACACAAACTTCCCACGCGCTTCCTACATTATACATATCCAATACTGTGATTGAAAAGATTGTGATAATAATTGATTGGATAAGAGCAAAAAATCCAAATCCTAGAATATAACCTACTACAATTTCCCATCTTTTTACAGGTGTAACTAATAAACGTTCTAGAGTTGTCGTTAATCTTTCTCGCACAAATGAAATACCTGATAAGATAAAAACAAATAAAAACGAGAAGAATCCAATAAAAATAGGTCCAATCGAATCAAACGATTCCATATTTTTACTACCGTAAATTGGATCCATTACAATTTTAAGATTAGATGGTGTGATTTCCTTCACTGCTGATTGAATCGCATCCATAACTGCAGTAGTTCTTGCTTTATCAGTCCCTTCAATCTGTACCACTATTTCTCCTGACTTAAATAAGACAGCACCATCAAGCTTCATATTTTTCAATTTATCTTTAATATCTGAAGGATTAACATTTTTTACTTTCGCATAGTCTTTCATTACATGTTCAAATGCTGGCGGGGCATCTACAAGAGCTAATGTAGGCTTTGTATCATCCTGCTTTAAGATATAAGAAAATAAAAATAATAACACAATAGGTGCTACGAAAATCATTGCAAGAGATCTTCTATCTTTTAAAAATTGTTTAATGATTCGTTTTGAAATAGCAAAGATTCTCATGAACTCACCTCATTATTAAAATATAGGTCTTCAATCTTGCCAGTTCTTGATTTCGAGATTAAATTTACAGTCGTGTCTAATGCGATTAGTTCACCTTCTCTAATTAATCCAATACGCTCGCATTTTTCAGCTTCTTCCATGATATGAGTTGTAATAATGATCGTAGTGCCTTGCTTTTTCATGTCAAAAAACTGATTCCAAATTTGCTTTCTAAGTACAGGATCAATTCCAACTGTTGGCTCATCCAGAATTAGTAATGTAGGTTTATGCAGGATTGAAATCGCTAGTGAAAGTCGCTTTTTCATCCCCCCAGAGTATTGATTAACTTGTTTACTTAATGCATCCTCTAAACCAACAATTTCAGCTACTTCCTGAATTCTCGCCTTTAGTTCTTTACCTTTCAAATTATATAGCGCTCCAAAGAAACTTAAATTATCAGCACCAGTTAAATCACTATACAATGCGTCAGATTGACCCATGTATCCTATCGACGGCAGGACGGAGAAATCAGGCATCTGTTTGTTATAAACAAGTACCTCTCCTTTTGAACTTTTATCAATTCCAGCAATCAATTTAATTAAAGTTGTTTTTCCAGATCCTGATGGGCCTAATACTCCAAAAATCTCCCCTTCTTGAATAGCCATTGAAATATTTTTTAGCACAGCTCTTTTTCCAAATAAACGATCGACCTGTTGGATTTGTACAACATTGTTCATCCTAATCCTCCGTTCAAATATATTTACCTTCATATTTTTCACAATGAGTGAGTACTCACTCCACAAATTCATCTTAAATCATTCTTTATTACGAGTCAATAAAAAGTGAGTACTCACTCATTATATTTGGATAAAAAAAGAAAGATGCCTATAAAGACATCTATCCCTAACGTCATGAACGTATCACACGATAGTAAAATACTGTGAATATGAAAATTACTTTCTCAAGCAAGGTTCATGAGTAAGTAAACTGGCAAAAATCTGTAAAACTGTTACTCATAAAGCGTTCATGAGTAAGTAAACAGGCAGAAATCTGTAAAACTGTTACTCATAAAGCGTTTATGAGTAAGTAAACTGGCAGAAATCTGAAGAATTGTTACTCATAAAGCGTTCATGAGTAAGTAAACAACCAGAAATCTGTAAAATTGTTACTCATAGAGTGTTCATGAGTAAGTAAACAGGCAGAAATACGAAAAATTGTTACTCATGGAGTGTTCATGAGTAAGTAAAATGCAAAAATATGAAAAACAGAATGCTCATATCAAGCCGTAGTGAAGTCTACTACAACCAACTTTACCAAGAATCGTCATGTTGAAATATATAATAGTCAATAATTAAAGTGTTATTAGGCGAACTATTTGATGTTAGATTTGTAAACTTTTGATGATGTTATTTACTTGTTTTAATAGTTAATTTGTAAGTGCAATACCAATAAACTTAGTCATGGATCTTTTTCAGCATAAAAAATATTGATATGTTAATTGTTTGAAGAAGAAATTCCATTACTAGTTTATAAATAGACGATTTACCGATATTAGCAATATAATCGAGTGTTTAATTTCTATTTTTCTCTAAGTAAAGGTAATCAATAAGGTTTTTGCTTTTTTATTTTGAGGAAGTTGATTGGAACGGAGGGGTTCTCGACTCCTATGGGAGATGCGGGAAGCCTGAGACCCCGCAGGCTTGCCGAGGCCACTGAAAAAGT
>NZ_NUEU01000030.1:0-49992 GCF_002556365.1 Bacillus sp. AFS002410 | reverse complement strand
ACCGGAGGGGTAGCGAAGTGGCTAAACGCGGCGGACTGTAAATCCGCTCCCTGTGGGTTCGGCGGTTCGAATCCGTCCCCCTCCACCATTTATTGTTGGGCTATAGCCAAGCGGTAAGGCAACGGATTTTGATTCCGTCATGCCCTGGTTCGAATCCAGGTAGCCCAGCCATTTTTTTTAATCGTAATTTATTACGAGCCATTAGCTCAGTTGGTAGAGCATCTGACTTTTAATCAGAGGGTCGAAGGTTCGAATCCTTCATGGCTCACTCTTTTTTTTTATGTGCGGAAGTAGTTCAGTGGTAGAATACAACCTTGCCAAGGTTGGGGTCGCGGGTTCGAGCCCCGTCTTCCGCTTATTTCCTACAATATAATGGGGCCTTAGCTCAGCTGGGAGAGCGCCTGCCTTGCACGCAGGAGGTCAGCGGTTCGATCCCGCTAGGCTCCACCAATATACATAAAGTTTAACCTTAGTCAAATGACTAAGGTTTTTTGTTGCTTAAATTCATATACTATACTTGATGAAAATGCATATGTATACAAAAAAATGTCGAGTTGACCCATTTGTTTCAAAAGATTTAAACTATTAATATAATTAGAAACTTTATTAGTCAAAAATTATTTTTTTCTAAGCTAAGTAAGCGTTTTCTAAATAGGAATTCAGACGATGGGGGAAATTAAAATGTTAAAAGATATTTCAATTATTGGGGTACCATTAGATTTAGGACAAACAAGACGCGGAGTAGATATGGGGCCAAGTGCAATTAGATACGCACAATTACACGAACGCGTTGAAAGAATGTCTTATCATGTTGAAGACTTAGGAGACATTTTAGTAGAACGTACACCAGTTAAAGAAGATAATTCAGAACACAATTTAAAGAACTTAAAATCTGTAAAAGAAACATGCGAAAAGCTTGCTGCTGAAGTAGATGATGTAATTCGAAGAAATAGAATGCCATTAGTTCTTGGTGGAGATCACAGTATTGCAATCGGTACATTAGCTGGTGTATCAAAACATTATAATAATCTTGGTCTAATTTGGTTTGATGCACACGGAGACTTAAATACAGCGGAAACTTCACCTTCTGGAAATATTCATGGAATGTCATTGGCTGTTTCTTTAGGTCATGGACATGATTTATTAACGAAAATAGGTGGATACTTCCCTAAAGTAAAACCAGAGAATGTAATAATCATTGGTGCACGTGATCTTGATGAAGGTGAAAGAGCAATTATCAAAGAATTGGGTATTAAAGTTTACACAATGCATGAAATTGATAAATTAGGAATGACGAAAGTAATGGAAGAAAGCATTGACCATTTAAAAAATTGCGATGGTGTACACTTATCATTAGACCTTGATGGACTAGATCCGATTCATGTTCCAGGAGTTGGTACACCTGTACCTGGGGGAATCACTTATAGAGAAGGTCATTTAGCAATGGAAATGCTATCAGAAGCTGATATTATTACTTCTATTGAATTTGTAGAAGTTAACCCAATATTAGACGAAAAAAATAGAACAGCAATCGTAGCTGTTGCATTAATAGGCTCATTACTTGGTGAAAAACTACTGTAACGTACAATTAGGAATATACTCTACAAAAAAGCTAGCATTTGCTAGCTTTTTTGTATTGAAATATAAAGTTAAGTGGATAGTTAATATTGTTAGAAGGCTAGGCTCCAGTTAATAGCTTATAAGATCGGGATTGGTAAACTTACGGAGTAATTAAATGATATTCTGCTCTATGTATAGGGTATTAAACTTTTTTTAAAAGTGTCTGATGGAAGAAAGGTAATGGGTAATAGCGAGGCTGATAAAGACCCCGTAGACGCGCTAAAGTAGGCTTAGGTCAGCTCCATAAAAAGAGAGCACACTGTAGTGGAAAACAACACCATACTGCCGTTTAACCTTGTCATTACGAGATATAAATTGAAGATACTTATGAAAGGTCACGCGATCGTAAACGTAAAATACCGTGAATATGAAAATTACATACTCAAGAAGGGGATGAGCAATAAAAAAGTACATAGGTGGTAAGAACATACTCGTAAAGGGACCTTGAGTAAGGAAAAGAGTATAAAAATGAACAAATGAAACTCATAAAGGATTCATGAGTTAAAAAAAAGAGAATAGATGAAAATAACTTACTCATAAAGGCCTCACGAGTAAGATCATAAGTAAAAATATGAAAATTACATACGCATAACAAGCAATAATACAAATCCACTAAAACCACCCTGACCATGTCGAACACCTGACAAACTCATTTTCAACGCAATAAAAAAAGCTAAACTCAGCTAGCTTATCTTTGTATCAATTTCACTAGAAAAAAGTCAGGTAAAACTTCCTGTATAAAAGGGTAATAATCAAAAAAATATAAGTGAAATGAGAGTGTTTCTTCTATTAAGTAAGTAGGTCAACAGATATGGATTTTGTAATTGTATTTAATATTGCTTAAATAGTAGTAAAAGGAATGTTAAATTATTAAATAACTCACAAATTTTGTGTAATACAAAAATATGGTATAATACTCAAGATACAGTTTTATTCTATAGAATTGGGAGGGTAAAAGGTGCCTTCTTTACATATAAATTTTTTACAATATTTACAAAATGGATTAGATATACTAATAGTTTGGTTTGTTATTTATAGATTAATTATCATCATTCAGGGGACAAAGGCTGTCCAATTATTAAAAGGTGTCACGATTATTATCGTGGTGAAAGTGTTAAGTAGTTTATTTGGGTTACATACTTTACAGTTCTTAATGGATCAAGCATTAACCTGGGGATTCTTAGCGGTTATTATTATTTTCCAGCCAGAGCTAAGAAGAGCGTTAGAGCAACTTGGACGTGGTCGTTTCTTCTCAAGGGCTGCTGGTAATGGCATTAATGATCGAAATGATATTGTTGAGAATATTGCTAAGGCCACTGAATACATGGCAAAACGAAGAATAGGTGCACTTATTTCATTTGAGAGACAAACCGGCATGGGTGACTATATAGAATCGGGTATTCGAATGAATGCAAATTTATCTTCTGAATTACTGATCAATATTTTCATACCAAATACACCTCTTCATGACGGAGCGGTGATTATTCAAGGTGAAAAAATTACAGCAGCTGCATGTTACTTACCTTTATCTGAGAGTGCATTTATTTCAAAGGAATTGGGAACAAGGCATCGTGCTGCAGTTGGGATCAGTGAAGTTACTGATAGTATTACGATTGTGGTTTCAGAAGAAACAGGTGCAGTATCAGTAGCTAAGAATGGAAATCTATACAGAGAGTTGTCAAAAGACGAACTTGTAAACTTATTAAATTTGGAACTAAAGTCGCCAGAAGAGTCCAATACATCTAAATGGAATTGGAAGGTAAAACGTAATGGATAATTTTATGGATAATCGTTGGATATTAAGAGGAATCGCATTATTAGTAACGTTATTACTATTTATGTCTGTCAATTTAGTTCCACAATCAAGTTCATCTGGATTAGGTGACATACCGTTTGTAAATAACAAGGAATTAGTGCGGGATGTTCCTGTTACGCCAATTTACGATCAGCGCAATCTAATCGTTACTGGAATTCCGAAGAACGTTTCAGTGCAATTAGATGGGCCTAATAGTATTGTTAAAACTGCAGAAATGAAGAAAGATTTCGAAGTGTATTTGGATTTAACTTCTTATGCTTTAGGTACATATGACGTGCCTTTAAAAATTAGAAATATTTCAGATAAAATTAAAGCAACCATTAAACCTAGAACAGTTAGGGTAACGATTAATGAAAAGATTGAAAAAGCCGTTTCAGTTAACGTTGTTTATCTAAATGAAAAAAATATTAAACATGGCTATAAAGCAGAGAATGCACTTGTAAAACCAGGTTCAGTCACAATTATTGGTTCGTCAAATGAAGTTTCACAGGTGGCATATGCGAGAGTTTATGTAGATGTTACTGATGCCAATCAAACGTTTAGTCAGGTCTTACCTGTTAAATTATATAATAAAAGAGGTACACTGCTTTCAGTTTATACGCAACCGAAAAAAGTTGAAGTAACTGTCCCAATTGTTTCCGAAAGTGCTAATTATCCAATCACATTAGTTCAAACAGGTACACTTATGGAAGGGTTAAAATTAAGCAGTCTTACGAGTAAAGTTAATGAAATAAAAATTTATGCCTCTAAGGACTGGTTGGACAAGTTTAAGGGTCCTATTGAGGTACCAGTAGACCTATCATCAATTAATCAAAGTGGCACATACGAAGTAAATATACCTACTCCAGATGGTGCATTTAGAGTAGACCCAGGCACTATTAACATTGACGTTAGTTTTGATGAAGAAATAGAAAAGAGCTTTAGTAATATCCCGATTAATCTAGTAGGCGAGGACGATCAACTTACATATAAGTTTATTAAACCTTCTACAGGAAAATTAATAGTTACAGCAAAGGGATTTAAAGATGATCTGGACGCAATAAAAGCAAGCGATTTACAAATCACAGCAAAAGTTAATGGACTAGATCCAGGAACTAGAGATGTTGCGCTTTCTATTACTGGTCCGAAAGGTGTTATGTATAGCTTAGAGTTTGATAAAATATCGACTGAAATTGCTGATAAAAAATCGGCACAAACTGAACCTGACGAGAATTCAGACGAAGGCGATGTAGGACAGTCATCGAATTAGAAGGAGAGTTAAAATGGGTAAATATTTTGGTACTGATGGTGTACGAGGAGTTGCGAATAAAGAGTTAACTCCTGAATTAGCATATAAAATTGGACGCTGCGGCGGTTATGTTTTAACAAAAAATAATGTCAAACCTAAAATTATTGTTGGGCGTGATACGCGTGTATCTGGACACATGCTTGAAGGTGCACTAGTTGCAGGTTTATTATCAATTGGTGCTGAAGTAATGAGACTAGGCGTTATTTCTACACCAGGTGTTGCTTATTTAACAAAAGCGCTAGGAGCACAAGCTGGAGTTATGATTTCAGCTTCGCATAATCCTGTTGCAGACAATGGTATTAAGTTTTTTGGTCCAGACGGATTTAAATTATTGGATGAGCAAGAAGAAGAAATTGAAGAATTAATGGATGCAGAAGTAGATAAGCTACCAAGACCAACAGGTAATGATTTATGCCAAGTTAGTGATTATTTTGAAGGTGGTCAAAAATACCTACAATTCCTTAAAAATACAATTGATGAGGATTTCTCAGGTCTATTAGTTGCTCTTGATTGTGCACATGGTGCTACTTCTTCATTAGCTCCGTATTTATTTGCAGATTTAGAAGCGGATATCGTTACGATGGGAACAAATCCGAGTGGCTTTAATATAAATGACGGTGTGGGTTCAACACATCCAGAGGCGTTAGCAGCACTTGTAAAAGAAAAAGGAGCTGACATCGGTTTATCATTTGACGGAGATGGTGATCGTCTAATTGCAATTGACGAAAAAGGTGAAATCGTTGATGGTGACCAAATCATGTATATTTGTGCAAAATATTTAAACGAGAAAGGTCGTTTAAAACAAAATACAATTGTTTCAACAGTTATGAGTAACTTAGGTTTCTACAAAGCAGTAGAAACAAATGGAATGAAAAGTGCTGTAACAGGTGTTGGTGATCGCTACGTGATGGAAGAGATGAGAAAAAATGGCTTCAATCTTGGTGGTGAGCAATCAGGACATATCATCTTTTTAGATCATATTACGACTGGTGATGGTATGTTAAGTGCAATTCAACTCGTAAGTATTGTTAAAGAAACAGGAAAAACTCTATCTCAATTAGCTGGAGAAATGAAAAAATATCCACAATTATTAATTAATGTACGTGTAACAGATAAAAACGAAGCGCTAAATAATGAGCGTATCAAAGGGATCATTGCTGAAGTAGAAGAAGAGATGAACGGCAACGGTCGTATTTTAGTTCGTCCTTCTGGTACAGAACCACTAATTCGTGTAATGGCTGAAGCGCCTTCTGAAGCAGAGTGCAAACAGTACGTAGAACGCATTGTTGCAGTTGTAAAAGAAGAAGTTGGAGAATAAAAAATAAATTTATGCATAGATGAGCACTTTTGTGTAAGTCTATGCATATTTTTATTATATAAACAACTGTTCTATCATTTTCTTCCAATATTTTTGTTGACCATTTTAAATAGCGTATAGTATAGTTGTTTTATTGTTTTCCTAACAAGGAAGGAGTATTGAAACAATAAAGGTTAAAAAAAGCGCCAGAACTACACAGGACGAGAAAGTGTAGTTGACGAGGTGGAGTTTTATCGAATTTTCGGCGGATGACTCCCGGTTGATGTATCACAACCGAAATTATTTATGTAAAACACATAGGTGACTGTGTGCACAAACGTAAATAATCTGATACACCGTTTAACAAATACAAATGAACTCGCTTTATGAGCGGAATATGAAAGGTAGGTGGATATTGCTTGTAAGTCCTCTACCATTATTAAACATGACGAGGGAATAGAAAATTTAATAATTAAACGGTTAGGAAAACAGCGTTCCATTCCTATACTTTTTGTATGTCTTGTTTTAGGACTTACTAAGCAATAGTTAATTATGTGTGGAATCGTTGGATATATTGGAAATGATAATGCGAAAGAAATTTTATTAAAAGGTTTAGAGAAATTAGAGTATCGTGGTTACGATTCTGCTGGGATTTCTCTTTTAACTGACAATGGTGTAGAAGTTTATAAAGAAAAAGGTAGAATTGCTGTATTACGCAAATCAATCCCTACTAAAGCGGACGGAAATGTTGGTATTGGTCATACAAGATGGGCAACACATGGTGCTCCAAGTAAACGTAATGCGCATCCTCATCAAAGCTCTACTGAACGTTTTACACTAGTTCATAACGGCGTTATCGAGAACGATGTACAATTAAAAAACGATTATTTAAATGAAATTGAATTTACAAGTGATACAGATACTGAAGTAATTGTTCAGTTAGTTGAGCTATATATTAAAAAAGGTTTAACAGTGCTTGATGCATTTAGAGAAACACTTAAGCTTCTTAAAGGTTCATATGCAATTGCGTTATTAGATAAACAAAATGATGATGTAATTTATGTAGCAAAAAACAAAAGCCCATTACTTGTTGGTGTTGGTGAAGAGTTTAATGTTATTGCATCTGATGCGATGGCAATGTTACAAATTACTGATCAATTTATTGAATTGATGGATAAAGAAGTTATTTTAGTTACTAAAGACAAAGTTCAATTAATGGATCTTAACGGAAATATGATAGAACGTGCTCCATATACTGCGGAAATTGACGCAAGCGATATCGAAAAAGGAACTTACCCTCATTTCATGTTAAAAGAAACAGATGAGCAGCCTTTAGTAATCCGCAATATTATCCAAAAGTACCAAAATGAAAGTGGCGAGCTTGTAATTGACTCAGAAATTAATGCGGCTTTGGCAGCAGCTGATCGATTATATATCGTAGCTTGTGGAACTAGTTATCATGCTGGTCTTGTTGGAAAACAATTTATTGAAAAATTAGCAGGTATTCCTGTAGAAGTTCATGTTGCAAGTGAATTCTCTTACAATATGCCATTACTATCAGAAAAACCATTATTCATTTATATTTCACAAAGTGGCGAAACAGCTGATAGTAGAGCATGTCTAGTACAAACAAATAAATTAGGCCACAAAGCAATTACAATTACAAACGTTCCAGGATCAACATTATCACGTGAAGCTGATTATACTTTAGCTTTACACGCGGGTCCTGAAATCGCTGTTGCATCGACTAAAGCATATACTGCTCAATTAGCAGTACTTTCTATTGTTGCAAATGCTCTTGCAAAAGAAAAAGGAAAAACAGTTAACTTTAACTTAGTTAAAGAACTTGGAATTGTAGCAAATGCAATGGAATCAATTACAAACCAAAAAGAAGAGTTTGAAAAAATTGCTTCAGAATATTTAGCTACAACTCGTAATGCATTCTTCATCGGTCGTAACGTAGATTACTTCGTATGTTTAGAAGGCGCATTAAAATTAAAAGAAATTTCTTACATCCAAGCAGAAGGATTTGCTGGTGGAGAATTAAAACACGGAACAATCGCTTTAATCGAAGAAGGTACTCCAATCTTCGCACTAGCTACACAGGAATCAGTAAACTTAAACATTCGTGGTAATGTAAAAGAGGTTGTCGCTCGTGGAGCTAACCCTTGTATCATTTCAATGGAAGGTTTAAATATGGAAGGTGACCGCTTCATTCTACCAAAAGTACAAGAAGAATTATCACCAATCCTTTCAGTAGTACCATTACAATTAATTTCTTACTTTGCTGCATTACATCGTGGTTGTGATGTTGATAAACCACGTAACCTAGCAAAATCAGTTACAGTTGAATAATCAAATTAGTGATTTTACTGCAAATGAACAACAGATTTGAAAATAAAAACTGAACAGGGAGTGTAAAATGATGGTCAAATTTAACGATGAAAATATCATTCCTACAAAAGACGATTTTCATGTTAGTGAAGTTGATGAGCGTGTTGTTGTTAGAAAACCAATTAAATAAATAAATCAATTCTAGGACTAGTGGCTGTAGCTACTGGTCCTTTTTGTTTGAAGTACATGATCTAACAAACGATACTATTTTCCACTTTTCTAATCAAATTGATGAAATACTTCTGAATTTGGAAAAATAAGAATGAATTCGCATTAATCATTCCATCCTAAAACTATGGATCGATTTTAAACAAAGGAGTTGTCAGGTTATGATAAAGATTAGTGATGAAAACTTTATTCCAACAAAAGATGATTTTTATGTTAGTGAAGTTGATGAGCGCGTTGTAATCAGAAAACCAGATCAAGTTGAACTGTAAAGCAAAAGAGGCTACGCTGTATATCTATATTACAGCAGTCTCTTTTTTTTGTTTTTAAAATGAATTCAACATTTTTAAGATTCACATAGCCAATACCGAACCGAATTATGAGACCTAAAAATTAGACTTCTATACATAGTTTCACTTATTACCATAAATTTACGAATATCCACATGATATTCGTACAAATTAGTAAAGAGGTGAAGAAGATGAAGTTTAAATCAATCCGTAGTAATAGTGATTTTCAAAAACGTAGTTTGAAAAAATATAATAAAACAGTCACTTTTTATTATTTAATTTCAGTTTGTGATGAAAATAAAATTACTGAACTTCTAATCACACCTTTTTATGAATATGAGTCATTTACTTTATATAAAGATTACCTTGCTACATTAAATGGTTGGGAGATTATTTCCGAAGAGACAGAGATGATTGAAAAGATTTTAGGCGGAAATATTATTGTTAATTTAGATGAAAAGAACTATTCTGTTTCAATTAGTGAGTTTAGTGCAAGTTCTGTAGGAGTTTCAACTGAAGAAAATGTATTGCAGGGGCCAAAAGACGGATTAAATGAGAGCATTGATATCTCTTTGAATTTGATTCGTAATCGATATAGAAAGAGTACATTGAAGGTGGAAGATCATATTGTAGGTAGCTTATCAAAGACGAAGGTACTAGTTTTATATGATAAAAACTTAGTTGATATAAATGTCTACCATAACCTCTTGGCAAAAATTAATGCTTTGAAAATTGATGTTTTACAATCTTGTGGTCAGCTTCAGAAACTGTTAATCAATAACAAGTTGAGCTTATTTCCACTTTTTTTAACGACTGAGCGGCCCGATCGAGTTGTAAATAGTATCTCAACTGGAAAAATAATTGTACTCGTTGAAGGAACGCCTTGGGCGTTAATTGGTCCTGCAACATTTTCCGACTTTTTTAAATCGATGGATGATACAGTCGAACTAACGATCGTTTCAAAGTTTATGGTTTCAATACGATATATCGCCTTGATGATCACTGTGTTTTTACCTGCCATCTACGTTGCAGTTATTTCTTATTCCCCGGAAGTGTTGCAGGTCCAATTCGCTTTACTTGTTGCTGGAAGCAGGATGTCAGTTCCGTTTCCTTCTTATATTGAAATTCTTTTTCTAATGCTGATGGCAGAGTTTTTAATCGAGGCAAGCTTAAGACTACCTAAATCAATTAGTTCTACAGCTACAACAGTAGGGGGATTAATATTAGGTCAAACTGCTTCACAGGCGGGATTAGTAGCAGACATTATGATCATCGTTGTCTCGTTAGTTGCAATCTCGTTATTTAGTATCCCAATAAATGCAATGCATCAAGCAATTCGGGTTATTCGCTATCCGATTATTATATTTGCATCACTGTTTGGAATGCTTGGCGTATTAGTCGGGACATTAGCTATTCTTTGTTATTTATGCAATTTGAGAAGTTTAGGAAAGCCATATTTGACACTTTTTAATAATAATTAGCTATCGGGGTGTATTTTTTGCTAGGAAAAAGATATATTTCATACCTGTTTTATTTAAATACGGTGATTAGTATAACCGCGTTTGGACCTCAAATAATGTATAAAAGTAGTCTAAACGGGAGTATTTTAAGTATTTGTTTGGCTATTATAGTTGGTGGCCTTTTTATTTATATTTTACAAAAGTTATTTAGTAGATTTCCTGAACAAAATATTAATCAAATCATAAAAAATGTTGTTCCCGACTGGTATCGTAAGTGTTACATAATTTATAGCTTAATTTTTTGGTATTTAACTGGAGCTCTATTTATTATCGCGTTAATTCATGTAGTTAATATTTTTATCAATCCGACTACCCCTATATTAATAACCTATATAGTATTTCTTTTAGTTATAATTTTTGCGATTTTACTAAAAACCGAATCATTATTATACGTTACCGAAATACTCGTAATGTTACACATTCCAATTGTTTTATTTGTGTTCATTAGATTTTTAACAGATCGTTTTGTTCTAGCGGATTCTCTATATCAATCTGTTAACTATTTTAAACATCTACCAACTGTCAGCGCATTCACTGCTGCTCTGTTTATCTTTACAGGCTTTTCAAACTTAATCATTTTTAATGAGAAAATAAATTTAAATTCCATTACCAAAAAATATCTGCTTTGGATCTTTCTATTTGGGATATTTATGGTCTCTAGTAATTATTTAATACCAATTGGATACCTGGGCTTAAAGGGAGTCAAAAAAGAAGTGTTCGTTTGGTTAACTACGGTTGATAGTATGCATTTTGACTATTTAATCGTGGAAAGAGTTATTTACATTCTACTTTTTGGACAAATCATCATTTCCTTGATATACATCATTCTTAGTTGGCATACCTCATTAGAGCTATTTAAAACACTCAATTTGAAATATGGAGGAACTTATAAATGGATATTAATTTCCTTCTTTATTTGTGCTACAACAGTCATTCAAATTCTCATAAGAGAAATAGATCTAGTAAAATATTTTACGATGTATTTCAATTTAAATGCCATCTCAAACTTCTTATTAATTATTTCGTTGTTGTATGCATCAGTAAAAAAGAAGCACGTTACTTGAGTCTGGTTTTTCTTGCGTTTGGTGCAGTGCTACTATTATCTGGTTGTACCTTTAAAGATATTGATAAGAGGGCATTTATAACTTCAATTGGGGTTGATCAATCTGAGATGCCTGACAAAACATATAAAGTAATGGTTAAAGTAGCAATTCCAAATGGAGATCCAAAAACACCTAAATCAGAATTTCTTATTCTCTCGGCAAATTCCGATTCGATTTCAGAAGGTCTAAACTTAATGAAGTCTCAGATTGATAAGGAATTAGTATATGGACATAGCAGCACGATAGTAATTGGAGAGAAATTAGCAAAAAAAAATATACAACCATTGTTGGAGTTTTTTGTAAGAAGACCAGATATTCAGATGACGTCTTATTTAAGCGTTGCTAAACCAAATGCATATGAAGTGCTTAATTTTAAACCGATTCAAGAGCAAGTATCTGGTGGCGTTTTAAAATCGTATTTTGATTTTAGTAGAACCGAGTCACCATACATAGATCAAATTTGTCTATTTGACGCATATAGGAGAGAAACTGAGGATGGCGTAAGTATCGTCATGCCAATCATTGAATCAAATAAAAAAGAATTATTAGTAGACAAAATCGCATTATTTGATAAGAATAAACTGATTATGGAACTTAACCCAAATGAATCAGAAACCTATCGACTTTTAACAACCGGAATCTATAATGAAAGCTTAAAAGTCAAAAATAAAAATACTATGTTTGTAATGAATTTAGAAAAAGGTAAGGCAAAATACAAATTAAAAGATCAAAATAAAAATATAATTGTCAATTATACGATCAAGGTAAGAGCTGTTATAGAAGAAAAAGTTGATGGTTTAGAAATGATCAGAGAAGGGGATATAACAGCACTAAATAAACAAATGGAAGAGAAAATTAATGCAGAGACTAGTGCTTTACTTAATAAAATAAAAGATAAAGATATTGATCCAATAGGTTTTGGATTACGATATTTATCTAGGAATAGTGAGAACAGAAACTTATCGTTTTGGAACAAAAAGTACTCTAGCCTGGCCTTTAAGATAAAGTCAGAAGTTAAAATTAAAGGGACGGGGTTAATTAATTGAGAATTTGAGGTTTAAGAAAAGATAGAAAAGCAGATGAAAAATCTGTTAACTATCTTTTTTTTTTGCAAGTTTCGTTTTCACCATAATTTCACCATCCTCTATTAGAATTCAATTTATTAAGAAATGAGAGGAGGGAAATAACATGAATAAGAGAGTAAAGAGAATATTTACATGGACCTCTTTAACGTTAGTTTTTGTTTTAGCGGTACATTTTTTTCTTAGATTACTAGGTGGTTTACATGAAAGACGTTTTGTCGATCGACATGCAATGATCATGGATAGAGGGGGGCGTTATGATTATGGATCCCCTGGAATGATGCATGGTCCACACCATTTTCATGACTTTTCTTGGTTTGGATTAGTACTATTCCTTTTAATCGCGCTTGCGATTGTGACTTTTATCTTTAAAAAGTTTATTAAAAAAGGACAAGCTAGTTCAACTAATCAATTTTCATTTGATACATCAAACTTCAATACACCAGTAAACAGAACAAATGCAGATCTATTAGATAAATGGGAAAAAAATCTATTAACAAAAAAGGAGAATAAATAAAATGGGTATTTTTAAAAGAATGAAATCAATATCGTTAGCAAAAATGAATGGTGCACTAGATGGTTTAGAAGATCCAATTTCAATGTTGAACCAATATATTAGAGAAATGGAAGAGGATCTTTTAAAAGGGCAAGAAGCACTTTCGCGTCAGATTTTTCTAGAGAATAAACAAAAGGCATTAATCTTGGAAACAGAAGGATTGGTAAATAAAAGAGGTGGACAAGCTAAGTTAGCGGTAGAGAGCGGTGAAGAATCTATTGCAAAGCTGGCTATACAGGAAAAACTTGTACATGAAAAACAGCTAAGCTTATATAAGGAGCAGCTAAATACAATTCAAAACCAAACTCAGTCACTTTATGAAAAATTAGATGAACTGAAAGGAAAATATGATGAATATCTTCATAAAAGACTATTGTTAGTTTCTAGAGCAAATATAGCAAAGTCGATTAAACAGATTCAACAAACTTCGGTTTCTTTTAATTCAGAAACGATTGCGAATGGAATCGCTCGCGCAGAAGATCGAATACTAATGATGGAAGCAGAAGTACAGGCTCAAAATAAGTTTGCCTATAATAAAAGTACTTTAACGAATGTTCAAACAGACGGCGCTATGAGTGAAGAGATTGAAGCTGAGCTACAAAAGTTAAAGCAATATACTGTAGAAACTGTGTAAGGAAACGAATTAACTAAAATAAATGCAAGGGAGCACCGTAATGATTAATAGGTGCTTCCTTTTATTTTATAATTAAGAAGAAAGTTGAAATTATCATTTCAGATAGCACATGATAAGCCTAAGAAGTAAATTTATAACGAGGAGTATTTTTATTATGAATATACTAGTGGCTGAGGATGATTTAAAACTTGGTGAGCTAATCAGTTATATGTTAAAGAAAAAAGCGGGATATAAAGTTGATTGGGTAACTGAAGGTGAAGAGGCCTTCTATTATGCAACGAACACACACTATGACGTATTAATATTAGACTGGATGATGCCAGGTGGAACGGGAATAGAAATATGTCATCGTTTACGTAAGGATGGTTATTCAGGTGCGATTTTAATCCTTACAGCTAAAGATGCATTAGAAGACCGGATTGTTGGATTGGACTCAGGAGCCGACGATTATTTAGTAAAGCCTTTTGAAATCGATGAACTTTTAGCCAGGTTACGAGCACTTTCTAGACGAAACTATGCCCCAATATTAGAGGAAGAAATTCTAATTAGTGATATGATTTTAAATCGGACAAGCCAATCTATTAGAGGTGGACAGATTGATATTCAATTAAGCCCACGTGAATTTCAATTATTTGACTTTATGTTACAAAATAAAGGGCAAGTATTACCTCGAGAAATCATTTTGGAGCGCGTTTGGGGATATGATTCAGATGTTGCGATGAAGACAATTGATGCAACTGTTAAACTACTTCGAAAGAAATTAGATTTGCTTGGTAAACAAGAATTGCTACAAAGTATTAGAGGGGTAGGATATAAATGTGATTACTAATTTTATTTCCTTTTTGCGGGCCATACGAGACCAAAAAGGAAGGGATGTTTTTAAGACTACCCAAAATCGCTTAACCGTGTTATACAGTGGATTAGTCATGCTTTTTCTAAGTATATTCATTATTGTAGTCTTTGCGGTGTTATACGTTGTCATAATGAATGATCAAAGGCGCACAGTTGAATCGTTGGCTAGTCAAGAAGCAAAAATAATTGAAAATTATATGATTCAAAATCAACAAGGGAACCTGCAAGACCAAAATCAAGAGATCGTGTTGGCAGGAGTAGATCAGTTTTTTTATTATGTAGTTAAACCAAGTGGCGAATTAATAATGGGACAAGAGGACATTCCTCAATTAAGGTCAAAGCTATTACTTCAAATTAAGGATTGGTTCCCTAAAAAGAGTGAGACTCGAAAGGTGAAAATCAAAATAGAGCACGAAGAGTTTGAAAAAGATATTAGAAAGTTTCATGATCATGATGAGTTACGTGTTCCTTTAAACCGAAAAGACATCAGTCTAATGATTGCAGGTGAGCCATTATTTTATAAAGGAAATTTCATCGGTACAATATACGTTGGTAAAGATATTTCAGATGTGTATCATTTATTTAAATGGGTTATTGTCATCCTTATTGCCTTAACAATTGTATTTTTTGGTGTTGCACTATATATAAGTAATTTAATGTCAAAAAAGGCGATGATCCCTATTTTTAAATCTTTTAAAAGACAACGAGAATTCGTAGCGGATGCTTCACATGAGCTACGAACACCATTAAGCGTTTTACTCTCATCAATTGATGCAATGGAAATGACAATTGATACAGAGGAAGACGATTTTTCAAGAAAGCTTTTATTTAGTATGAAAGATGAAGTTAAACGAATGACAAGTTTAGTCGGAGGTTTATTAACTTTAGCTCGTTCAGACACGGACCAAATTGAACTAAAATTAGAGGAAATTGAGTTTCGTGCAATTGCAGAAAAGGCGATTATTTCTTTACAACCGTTAGCAGCATCAAAAAAGATTAATCTAACCTTAACTTCTCCGGAAATTGTAAAAGCTAAAGGAGATCCTGAAAAACTATCACAGCTTTTATATATACTGATTGATAACGGGATTAAGTATACTCCGGATGGAGGAGAGGTTCAGCTAATTCTTTCGAACAAAGAAAATGAGTTAAGGATACAAGTTACAGATTCGGGTATCGGAATTAAAAAAGAAGATCATACACGTATATTCGATCGTTTTTATCGATCTGATAAATCAAGGTCCAGAAAAATTGGAAGTCATGGATTAGGCTTGGCGATTGCAAAATGGATTGTAGAAATTCATAATGGAACTATTCAAGTAAATAGTGAAATTGGAAAGGGAAGTACGTTTACTATACAAATTCCAATTTCTAATATTACTAATAAAAGAGTATAGGTTTATATTATCGATTTGCACGAAATCTGATTTCCATTTTCCCGATAAGAAAGGAATGTTGACCTTGAAAATTGCTTTCATTGCACACGATCAAAAGAAAAAAGAATTAGTAAACTTTGCAATGGCATATGAGTCTATTTTAACTAAACATGAGTTATATTCTACTGGAACAACCGGAACAAAAATAATGGAAAGTACAAAATTAAAAATTCACCGATTTAATTCCGGCCCTCTTGGCGGAGATCAGGAAATAGGTGCGCTAATCGCAAAGAATTTAATGGATATGGTTATCTTCTTTCGAGATCCACTTACAGCGCAACCACATGAACCAGATATTTTGGCTTTAATTCGCTTATGTGATGTTTATGCAATTCCTTTAGCAACAAACATGGGTACAGCGGAAATATTAATTCATGGATTAGAACGCGGGGACTTAAAATGGAGAAACATAATTCACGGAAAGAAAAATGATGAAGACAAGTGAAATCTGAATTCTACGTCTAAGAAAACTTTAAAAATGATAAAGAAGCCGAATAAATAACTTTGATGAAGGAAATAGTAATTCTAGTTCAATTGAAAAGGAGGATTACGATGGATAATCAAGGATATGGACATACACATAATTCAGGTGAAACAGTTATGATCTCTGGCTCTTACACTGATGCAGACGGGGAACATATTGAATTAGAAGCGGGACAAAAGTTTCCGAATTGCCCTTCATCAGGAAAGCCGACTAAGTGGAGACACGGCCGTTAAGTCAAGATTGGTTGATTTCTTTTATTTACCCTTAATGAATATGTAAATAAACAAATAACAATGGTAGCTAAAAAAGATTGTAACGATAGAGTACAATCTTTTTTTATTCGAATGAAAAAGACTAAATTTATTTACGCAAAAAAACTCCTTTCTCAAAAAAGAAAAAGGAGTTTTTATTATAGTGTTACTTCTGGAAGAAGCACTTCATTTTTGTCAGGATACATTTGTTCAATATGAGTTTCTCCCCAAGAGCATAGTAAATCTAAAACTTCCTTTAAAGACCATCCATACTCAGTTAAGGAATATTCCACTTTAGGTGGAACTTGATTAAATACTTTTCGGTGAACGATATTGTCTTCTTGTAATTCCTTTAGTTGCTGAGTGAGCATTTTTTGCGTAATATTAGGCATTAATTTTTTTAATTCAGAAGTTCGTCTCGTTCCTTTTGTCAAATGACAAAGAATCACAACCTTCCATTTACCACCGATTACGTCTAATGAAGCTTCAACTGGAATATTGTATTTTTTCATGTTCCCCTCTCCTTCATTCATCTACGTAAGCTTATTTTTAATGATTAGAATATCATAACATTCTCTTCACAAACTGTGTAGTTTCTAGTCTCGTTAAAAATTTTATTTGAAAATTTTTCTGCGATTTAAACCTCTATTCACATAAATGTTACTAAAAAGTAACTATATCACTTCAAAGTGCATACTTCTCTAAATTATTCCTATCGCTCATAATGACAAATAGTTAGTAGATTAACGAACATTTATTAAAAAGTATTTTTTCCATTGTCACTTAAATGTATATATGGAAGTCGTTATTCTTTTACTTTTTTTCATTTCATTTATGTTTTGAATGACAATGAGACTTTATTCAGGCGCCATGTCTCTTTGTATTCAAACTACAATAAAAATAACAATTACAAGGAGGATTTTTAATGAATTCAACTGCTGCTTCGATTAAAGTGCAAGAGAAAAAAAGTGGCACTCCCGCGTTAATGGCGCTCGCTATTAGTGCATTTGGTATTGGAACAACTGAATTTGTTCCTGTTGGTTTATTATCAACTCTAGCTGGTGATTTGAAAATTTCAATTACATTAGCAGGTTTATTAATTTCTGGTTATGCGATGGGTGTTGCATTTGGAGCACCAATATTAACGGCATTAACGAATAAGATAGGTAGAAAATCATTATTAATGCTATTAATGGTTATCTTTATAGTAGGAAACAGCGTTGCTGCTTTTTCCACTAGCTTTGGCCTATTGCTAGTTGCCCGAATTATTACTTCATTTTCACATGGGGTCTTCTTTTCAATCGGTTCAACAATTGCAGCTGATGTAGTTCCTGAAAATAAACGTGCAAGTGCAATTGCATTTATGTTCACAGGTTTAACAGTTGCGACTGTAACAGGTGTCCCATTAGGTACATTTATAGGTCAACATTTTGGATGGAGATCAACTTTTGGAGCTGTAGCGTTATTAGGAATCATTGCAATCATTGCAATTGCGATATTAGTTCCAAAATCAATTAAACAGCCGCCAGCTTCAAAAATTAGTGATAACTTGAAGGTTTTAACAAATGGTCCATTACTTTTGGCTTTTGCTATTACAGCTTTAGGATACGGTGGAACGTTTGTTGCATTCACTTACTTGTCACCAATCCTTGAAAAAATTACTGGCTTTGCTCCTAATTCTGTAAGTATCATCTTACTTGTTTACGGAGTTGCAGTTGCACTTGGTAATACAGTCGGAGGAAAAGCGGCCAATAAAAATCCTTTAAAGGCATTGACTTGGATGTTTGCAGTTCAAGCAATTATACTCGTCATTCTATCGTTTACTGCACCATTTAAACTGGTTGGAATTGTTACGATTTTCTTCTTAGGATTACTTGCATTCATGAATGTACCTGGTTTACAAATTTATGTTGTGAAATTAGCAGAGAAGTATGTCCCATCTGCTGTAGATATTGCATCAGCACTAAATATAGCAGCGTTTAACGTAGGTATAGCAATTGGAGCATTTATTGGTGGTTTAGTTGTAGATACGATTGGCTTGATTAATACACCGTGGATTGGTGGAATCATGGTCTTTGGAGCAGTTCTTTTAAGCGTTTGGAGTTCATCTTTAGAAAAGAAAAAAAATACTAAATAGAAAAAAGGAGATTTAAAAATGAATAACTTAGTTAAATTAAACAATGGTTTAGAAATGCCTATTATAGGGTTAGGAGTTTTCCAAGTGGAAGACGGACAAGTCGTAATTGATTCAGTAAAGGCTGCTATCAGAAATGGTTATCGCAGTATTGATACTGCAGCAATTTATCAAAATGAAGAAGGCGTTGGACAAGGAATTAAAGAAGCTCTTGAAGAGAACGGCCTGAAACGTGAAGACTTATTTATTACATCTAAAGTTTGGAATGCTGATCTTGGCTACCAATCAACTATTGATGCTTTCGAATTAAGTTTGAAAAAACTAGGTCTTGATTATTTAGACTTATATTTAATCCACTGGCCTGTAGAAGGTAAATACGTTGAATCTTGGAAAGCACTTGAAACACTATATAAAGATGGAAAAGTTAAAGCAATTGGAATGAGTAACTTCCAAATTCATCACTTAAAAGAAGTGATGGCTACTGCTGAAATTATGCCTATGGTCAATCAAGTCGAATTACATCCGATGTTAAGCCAAGTTGAACTAAGAGAATTCTTAAAAGAAAATTCAATTCAAGTAGAAGCGTGGGCTCCGTTAATGCAAGGGGGACTATTTGAAAACGAAACTTTATTAGAAATCGCAAACAAACATAATAAATCAATTGCTCAAGTTGTGTTACGTTGGCATTTACAAAACGGTATCGTCATCATACCGAAATCAATTAAAGAACATCGCATTCAAGAAAATGCAAATCTATTCGATTTTGAATTAACACAAGAGGATATGGAACAAATCAACTCACTAAACCAAAACCACCGAGTTGGTCCAGACCCTGATAATTTTGATTTTTAAGCAAAGCCTATAAATATTATTTAAATGTAATATCAAAGTACCAGGAAAAAGACTGTAATTTTTACAGTCTTTTTCTGTACCATTTTTTCGTAATTAGCTCGCAGTAGAGTAAAGAAATAAACAATTATTTACCTAACGCCAGACCTTAAAGGACATTTTAGATGAAAGGTCGAATATTCGATAATAACAATATTTAATAAATAGAAAAAGCCTCATGTTGTAAGACTTAAGTCTGATATAATCTAATGCTAAAGTGCGTTTTAAACTGTAAACTAATTAATTACTATTAAGATAGTTAATAAAAATTACTAGAAAACGGTCGAGCAGTAGAGGAGTTGATTACGGTGAGGAAAGAAGCGAAAAAGGTCAACACTATGAAAGAACTTTCGTTACACATAGTGATAGCTACAATATCAATCTTAATATTGATTATCTGTTTACCTACTGTTGTCATGGTCTATAAAGTATCATTTGTTTTTGCAATAATGGGAACTTTATTACTGGATTTTTATCTTGTCGTATCGAATCATAAAAACCCTTTAAAATTTACGAAGATCGTACTGATTTGCTTACTTTTAGGTATATCCGCTGTAGGAATCATATTCTATATCAGCAAATTTTTAGTAATTGTAAATTCATATGGGATTGAACGAATATTAACCGATCATATTACAACTGCAAAATTATTATTTTTCTTAATTTGTTTATTTCAACCAATCATTTTGCCATTACCAGAAGCGATTACGATTCCGGCAGGTAGTGCTGTAATAGGTGCTTTTTCTGGAGCGGCTATTGGGTTCCTAGGTTCAACTTTAGGTATTGTCATTATGTACTTTTTAGCAAGATTAGGTGGATATAAACTAGTCTCAAAATTGGTGAAAGAAAAACACTTAAAAAAATATCAAGAATATGTATTAAAAAATGAAACAATTATTTTAACGCTAATGTTTATCGTTCCGATTTTGCCGGATGAAATTATTTGCGTAGGGGCCGGCATTAGCAAAGTATCCTTTAAAAAGTTCGTTGTAATTGCTGCGATTTCAAAATTAATTACGTCTTCACTATTATCCTACTCAGTTTATTTAGCGAAAGTTTTCTCGCTAACAACTTCGCAAATAGCTTTAATGAGCTCCATTTTATTAGCTTGTATCTTATCTTTATCATTCATTATTAAGAGATTAATTAAGCGAGCAAATTCAAAAGAAGCTTATGTTGCTTCGCAAGGTGAATAATAAAAAGGCAATGTAACGGTAAACGATACATTGCTTTTTTTATGACTATTGTCGAAATTGAAAATTTCCTGAGAAATAATGTAGAAAATATGACGAACTACAGTTTAATCATCCAATTAAAACTTTAATACCTTGAACAATATTCCATATAAATACGACTAAATTAACAATGCATACTAATATAAATCCGCCAATAATAGTATAGCTTACTCCATCGCCCGCTGTATTAAACGTAAAAATGGAGATCGCCCCTAAAATGATAATTGTTAGAAAGGGGAGTATATGTGAAAAAAGTGCTCGTTTAGAATGGGACTTTATTTGTTGATCTTTGGCTACAAAATAAACGATGATTGGCAATAAAAAAGGCGCGAAAAAAATACTAAAATAACATAATGAGGACAAAATCTTATTTGTTTCCATTTATTTACCTCGATTTCTTAAAGAATTTTAATTAACCTTAGTATAGTTTAATTTATATATAAAAATCGATTAATTTATTAACAATTTTTAAATATAAATTTGCTTTAATTGATTAGGCAGAAAAATGAGTATCCTTTTTCTGTCTCTTTTTAAAGGAAATATAAATGTAAAACAACAATAGGATTGTAGCGGTAATACAGATTGTAGTCCATGGCGAGCCTAACAAGAAATTCCCATATAAAGTATAAAGAACTGCGATTGGAATATTACCAGCAAACACAATTGCGATATAAGACAAATATTTCATATTAGTAGAAGCTGCAATAAAGCATGCACCGTCTGTTGGAGCTAGAGGAGTTGCGACTGTTAAAAATAAGTATTTCTTTCGATTAGAAATAATTTCTTTAAATAGAGAAGGATATTTATTCTCCATGAATTGCTGAATCGTGTCACTTAAAATAGTTCTACTTAATAAGTAAATAATAGATTCAGTAATCGCCATACCAACTAATGATAAGAGTATGGTCTCAAACGGATGAAAAAATAAACTGCCTACTACTATTAATACTGAGCTAGGAATAAATAGGAAAATTCTGGCGCAGAAAATAGCAACAAATAATAGCATCGGATTGATGGAGGAATTCGTAATAAAATGTTTTATATCCTCCAATGAGAGATGAAATAAATGATATCGAATGGCAAGTAGTAGCATTAAAATCCAAAAGCCGATTACAATGAGTGGAACGACTTTTTTCATGATTCATGCTCTCCTTTTTAGTAGAAAATCTTCAGTTATATTATTCTATTCGCCAATTACTAGAAAACTGATTCATTTTTAAAAATTAATAATAAAGGGCATAAAAGTGTCAAAAATTGAATAAAAATTTAATAAGTAATAAATATCTCAATTTAAAGAGAAATGAGGTAGAGATATGCTTGATGATGGTCTATTAATTATTCGACTTGTTTTAGGAATTATTTTATTAGGTCATGGCGCTCAGAAAGTATTTGGCTGGTTTGGCGGTTACGGTATAAAAGGTACTGGACAGTGGCTAGAGTCAATTGGAATTAAACCTGGAGCATTCTTTGCTTTTATTACTGGAGTTGCAGAAATCGTAGGAGGATTCTTTGTAGCGGCTGGTGTATATACAGAAGTTGGAGCATGGTTAATTATTGTGGTTATGGCAGTAGCAGTATTGAAAGTGCATTTAAAGAATGGATTCTGGAATAGTTCGAACGGTTTTGAATTTAATCTGTTAATAATAGCAGCAGCGGTTGGGTTACTACTGACAGGTCCAGGATCACTAGTATTATTTTAGATTCGGACACTAATGGGATGTCTCATCTATTGAGGCTCCTTTTTTTGTTGGTATATACGCAAATATGTACTTTGTTTATAAAGCTGTTAAATTTGTGCATAAACAGGAGACTTTTGTTCATAAAGAGGATTGATCAATATAAGACGACTTGTGTAAGTAGAAAAAATTATCGAAATGGGCGAACACTTTGTGAACACGACTTAAATATTGTTAGAATGCGTCTAATTATCGACAAAACAAGTTTTAATCGTGAGATGACCAAACCTTACAATTTTTAAATTCCCTCATTCGTGATACGATAAGTTTAATAATGATAACCATACGGAGGGATTAAGATGGCAGATTCTATTTTTGAACAGCTTAAGTTTACAAGATTTTATACTTTAAAGATTCTTAAATCAGTTTCAAATGAAGTTGTTGGTGTAGTGCCAACTGGATTTAATAATAATATTCATTGGAATGCTGGTCATATATTAGGGGCATATGAGCAATTACTTTATGCAAATACTGGCGATACTGGCAAACTATCAAAAGAATTCATCGATTCTTTTAAAGGTGGAAGTAAACCAAGTGACTGGCAGGAGGCACCTCCATCATACGAGGAAATTATTCGATTGTTAGAAGAGCAAACTGACCAATTGATTTCTACATACGAAGGCCGTTTAGATGAGGTAATTGAAAAAGAGATAAAACTTGGTAATTTTGAAATTAAAACTATTCGAGATATGATAAGCTTTAATATCTTTCATGAAGGTTTACATGCGGGCTTAGTAAATGGTTTAAAGAGAACACTTGGACAGTAAGTAAATTCGTTAATTTTGTTTCCATAAAAATCTAAGAGGTTGTGCTCTTAGATTTTTTTGTTATAATCATGTGTAACTATTATAAAAATGGTGGTCTGAAAATTAAGTCATTTTAAAACGAGGTTATTTAAATGAAAAAAGAAAGTAATTTAATTATTTATGATCTAATTTTGTATTTAGTATTTCCACTTGTTTTATATAAGGTTTTACAACATTATTTTAGCGATTATTGGGCAATGCTCTTACCGACAGTTCCAGGGATTTTATATACATTATTTCGCTTTTGGTATACAAAACAGTTTAATGTAACTGGTATTTTTATTATTTCAACTTTAACTGCTAGCACTGCTGTTGATTTAATGGCTTTAGGTTCTGCCAAAAACTTAATTATGTATAATGTGTATTATCACTTTGCACTTGTTGGAGTATTTTTGGTTTTATTGGCTATGAAAAAGCCATTACCATATTACTTTATGATTGATATTGCAGCAATTCAGGGACAAGATCGTGAAGAAAGTAAGAAATTGTTTAAAAATCCATCACTATTTAAAGTGTTTCAATATTTGTTTATAGCATGGATTATTAAAGATATTGTCTTTGCTTTTGGACAATGGTGGATGGTCGATACGTACGGATTAAAAGCATATTACTCACGCACGATTATCTTTACAGTTGGAGGATATGTTTTTGGCATCATTATGGCAATTGGTTATGCAATTGTAACAATGAGAGCTCAAAAACTAAAAGGGGATGACCCAGAGCAAACTTCCGATGAAATTATTATTTAATATTGATTTGAAGAAAAACCACAAGGAATTTTCCTTGTGGTTTTATTCATTTTATCCTTGCCCTTCAATTAATTTCGAATTCATTACAATTTCTGCATTTCTCCTGCATTTAAGATATCAAGTTTTTGAATTCTTTCATTTTCAGGCTCAACGTGAATTAATATTTTTGGATCGACTAGCACATTTTTTATTTCCTCTTCAATTTTGTCACATAATATATGTGCTTCTTCAATGCTCATGTCTGATGGTAATACTAGATGGAAGTCAATATGTTCCTCGGCACCAGAGCGTCTCGTGCGTAAGTCATGGTACTCAATAAATTGTGATTTAAATGAATTTAATACTCTTGCGATTTGTTCTAATTCATCAGAAGAAAGGCCAGTATCAAGCAATGGAGTAAACGATTTACGTCCAAGTTCAATCGATTCCTTCATTATATAAATGGCTATTCCGATACCAATTAAAGCATCAAGAAATTCCCATCCAGTAAGACTTACCAATACTAAACTTACTGCAACCCCTAGTGATGAATAGACATCTGTTAATAAATGCAAAGCGTTAGATTGCATGGCTACAGAATGAGTTTCATTTCCTACTTTTTGAACAATTTTTCCGACTCTCCAATTGATTAATGCTCCAATTAACATGACGACTACACCGATCATAGGTAACTTAATAGGAGAAGGATGTAGAAGTTTTTCAACAGATTCAATGATAATCCAAATACCTGCTACGAATATTAAGATTGTTTCAACTGTACCCGAAATATTTTCAAATTTACCATGCCCATAAGGGTGATCCTCATCAGGAGGTCTGTTTGATATTTTTACAGAGAAAAATGCAATTACTGAAGCAACTAAATCCAATAATGAGTGGATTGCTTCCGAGATGATTGCTACAGAACCAGTAAAAATTCCTACTATTAATTTTAATAAAACGATGATTGTGTTACTGCATATTGAAAGTGCCGCTATTTTGCTTGAACGCAATCTATTCACCCCTGTCCAATTTTTTCTACTTAAGTTAAGAGTTTTGTGATAAGGCAACAAAAAAGAAAAACCACTAACAATTTGTTAGTGGTTTGTTTTTTTTATATTTAATTTTTTTTTATTGAAATGATTTTTCATTTTAATTCACCTTTTCGCTCGCATAAAACATATTCTATAATACAGATACTATTTTGAAAAGAAAAAGCTGTGTGTGCAATTGAAATATAAATCGACAAGATTTTTCAAAAAATGGTTTGACATCTATTTTTAGACTGTGTTATACATAGACTAATATAAAAAATAACAGTCTATTCGTAGAGGTTGCATTGTATATAAGTATCATTTTAGAGAACTGTGGGTTCGATGACGAAATGAGAAAGGATCCAATGCCGAAGAAATAAATTGCCACACATTTTATTTCTGGGACTACATTGAATAAATGTGGTACTGTCACATGTGTTTGTGAAGAGCTATTGAAGAGATGTGATTGGCTAAGTCCTTTTTTTAAAGCGATAGGCACATGAACATATCCTTCATGTGTCTTTTTTAATACACTAATACATTGAAGGAAGCTTCTTAGAATGATCTTACATTTGGATTTGAAGGGAGAATATGAATGTATTTACATGGTAATAGTCGAATTAATAATGAAGGACATCTAGAAATTGGAGGTTGTGATACTGTAGAATTAGCTAAAAATTACGGTACACCTCTATACATTTATGATGAAGCATTAATTGAATCAAAATGTAGGGAATTCCTTGAAGCTCTAAAAGATACAGGAATGAAATATCAAGTTGCATACGCGAGTAAAGCATTTCTATGTGTTGAACAAGCCCGTTTAATTGAAAGAGAAGGATTGTGTTTAGACGTTGTATCTGGTGGAGAACTTTATACAGCGTTGCAAGCAGGCTATCCAGCGGAGAAAATTCATTTTCATGGAAACAACAAGACAATTGAAGAAATCGAAGAAGCATTAAATGCAAAAATCGGTTGTTTCGTTGTTGATAACTTCTTTGAATTAGAAGTACTACAAGCGTTGGCTGAGCAACGTGGTGAAGAGGTTTCAATTTTATTACGTGTTACTCCAGGTGTTGAAGCACACACACATGAATATGTTATGACAGGACAAGAGGATTCTAAATTTGGATTCGACATCATGTCTGGGCAAGCTAACGAAGCAGTTGAAGTTTCATTAAATTCAAGTAATCTTAAATTATTAGGAATACATTCACATATAGGATCACAAATTTTTGAGCCAGATGGATTTGTTCATGCAATCAATGTATTAATGAGCTTTTTAAACGGCCTTAAAAATGATTTAGGCTTTACAGCTGAAATATTAAATGTAGGTGGAGGCTTTGGAATTCGTTATACTTCCGAAGATGAGCCTTTAGCTGTTGCAAAACATATTGATACAATTACCACGATTATTAAACAACAATGTGAAGAGCTAGATTATAAACTACCAGAGCTATGGTTAGAGCCAGGACGTAGTATAGTTGGAGAAGCAGGAACAACACTTTATACGATCGGCTCAACAAAAACATTACCTTCAATTCGTAAATATGTATCTGTTGACGGAGGAATGACTGATAATATCCGTCCAGCTCTTTACGGATCAAAATACGAAGCAATGCTTGCAAATCGAGCAAATGATGAAAATAAAGAAGTTGTCTCTATTGCAGGCAAATGTTGCGAAAGTGGCGACATGCTAATCTGGGATTGCAAATTACCAGTTGTAGAAAACAATGATCTATTAGCTATGTCATGTACTGGTGCTTATGGTTACTCTATGGCTAATAACTACAACCGTATCCGTCGTCCAGCGGTAGTTTTCGTTAAAGATGGTATGGCAAGAGAAGTAGTACGCCGTGAAACATATGAAGATTTAGTGAGAAACGACAGAGTTTATGTTGAAAACTCTTCTATTAGATAAATAACAGATTGATAAAACACTTTCATTATAAATGGAAGTGTTTTATTTCGTTTTCCTCAATAAATTGTGATAATTTATCGACATATAAAGACATATTTATCATTTATATTACAATATTGTAACAATTGCGACTCTCTTCGTGAATCTATGGTATAAATACTTAGGTAGATTAGCGAGAGGAGAGACGCTGAAATGTTAAGAAAAAAACTGGCAGTGCTAGCAATTGCAAGTACAATAGTATTATCATTAGCGCCAAATGCTTCAGTATTAGCTGATAGCAAAGTAGAAACAAAGCAAGCTGAAGTAGATAAGTTCCAATCACAATTTAAAAAATTAAGCAGCGAAGTAAAGAAGATAGATGCTCAAATTAAAACAACTAAGAACAATATAGATGCAAAAAAAGCAGAAATCACTGAGACAGAGAAACTTATCAATGATAAAAAAGCTAGAATTACATATTTACAAGATCGAATTGAAAAACGTAATGAAGTATTAGAACAACGTTTAGTTGCTATGCAAAAGCAACCAAAAGTAAATCTTGTGACTGACGTCTTATTTAACTCTGATGGAATTGTAGATTTCTTTAACAGATTAAATTCAATTTCAACGTTATTTAGTGCTGACGAAAACATCATTAAAGAACAACAATCAGAACAAGACGAAGTTAAAAAAGAAAAACAACTTGTTGATGAGAAAAAAGCAACGCTTGTAGCAGCAAAAGAAGATTTAGTTGCACAACAAAGCGATCTTTCTAATGCGCAAGCTGAAAAACAAAAATCATTAGATACTGCAGAAGCTAACTTGAAGTTGGCTGTTAAAGAACTAGAAAATGCAAAAGAAGATGAAAGAGTTCAACGTCTTGAGCAACAATCTCTAGAACTAGCAGCATTATCTAGCGATGATAATGAGGATGATAGTGACAATAGTCAAGCGACTAACACTAGTTCAAACTCTTCTAGCTCAAAATCAGACTCAAGCTCACATTCAAAATCTGATTCTAATTCTGGATCAAATGCTGGACCGTCAGATGATGGTGGGTCAGTTGCAACAGGTAATGGAATTGTAGATTTTGCTCTTAAATATCAAGGTGTTCCTTATGTATTTGGTGGAACTTCTCCAAGTGGATTCGATTGCAGTGGATTCATCTGGTACGTATATTCACATAATGGATATGGCATCTCTCGTGGAAATGTAAAAACATATTGGAGTAGTGCGACAAAAGTAAGCTCTCCACAACCTGGTGACCTAGTATTCTTACAAAATACTTATATTAATGGTCCTTCACATATGGGTATTTACATTGGTGGAAATAAAATGGTTCATGCTGGAAGCAGCGGAATCAGCATTATCAGCTTAAGTAATAGCTGGGTTCGCTCTCACTTCTTAGGCTACGGAAAATTCTAATAGTTTATTAACCTCGTATTATATTTAGTATGGTACGAGGTTTTTTATTTTCTCTTAAAATATAAAAAAGATATAAGCTTTAGCTTATATCTTTTTGGTTTTTAACTTGTACTTTTAATAAATCACGTATTTCAATAAGTAAGGCTTCTTCTTTAGTAGGAACGACAGGTTTAGCTTCCTCTATTTCTTTCTTTCTAAATGATAGTCTATTAATTAATCGAACAAAGAAAAATACTGATATCGAAATGATTAGGAAATCAACGACAGTTTGGATAAATAAACCGTATTTAATTTGAGTTTTACCATACGTATACATAAGTGTTGAAAAATCAATTCCACCTGAGGCTAATCCAATAATGGGCATCATAATATCTCCAACCAAAGATGACACGATCTTACCAAAAGCTCCACCAATAATAACCCCAACCGCTAAATCAAGTACATTCCCTTTTAGGGCAAACTTCTTAAACTCTTCAAACATATTACTTTCCTCCTGTGTAATTATCGTATAAGTTTACATACAAAAATTGATTCTTTCAAGTTAGGAATTAGCCTTTTTAAGCAAAAATATTTATATCGACTTATATATATGGTAAATACTAATTAATGACAATTATTAGGAGGAGTTAAGGTATGGGGACAGAATTGGCTACATTTGCTGGCGGATGTTTTTGGTGTATGGTAAAACCGTTTGATCAACAGGACGGAATTATAAAGGTTGTATCAGGATATACAGGTGGGGAAAAAGAAAATCCAACATATGAAGAAGTGTGCACTCATTTAACAGGTCATTACGAAGCAGTTCAAATTACATTTGATGCTGATGTATATCCGTATGAAAAACTATTAGACTTATTTTGGCAACAAATTGATCCGACTGATGTAGGTGGGCAATTTGGTGATCGAGGTAGTTCGTATAAAACGGCAATCTTTTATCATAATGAAGCTCAAAAAGAACAAGCGATTGCTTCAAAAGAAAAACTTGAAAAAAGTGGTGTTTTCAAAAATTCAATTGTGACAGAAATATTACCTGTAAAACCATTTTATGAAGCAGAAGAATACCATCAGCATTATTATAAGAAGCATCCGATTCGTTACCAACTATACTTTAAAGGGTCTGGCCGCCAAAAGTTTTTAAAGGAGCAATGGAAAACTGGTCAAGAAGAGTTAAAGCAAAAGCTCACACCAATTCAGTATGCTGTTACACAAGAAGATGCAACTGAACCTCCGTTTAGAAACGAGTTCTGGAATCACAAAGAAAAAGGAATCTATGTTGATATCGTATCAGGAATTCCTTTGTTTAGTTCTTTAGACAAATTTGATTCAGGCTGTGGATGGCCAAGTTTTACAAGACCTATATTAAAAGGTGAGGTTGAAGAGAAAAAGGACTATAGCCATGGAATGATGCGTATTGAAGTAAGAAGTGCTGAATCTGATTCACATTTAGGTCATGTTTTCGATGATGGACCTGGACCTGAGGGACTCCGTTACTGCATAAACTCAGCTGCATTAAGATTTGTTCCATATGAAAAAATGGACGAAGAAGGTTTTGGTAATTACAAGAGTATCTTTCTGAAATAAAACAATAAGAAATCAGCTATGGACCGGGATGTATAATCATCTCGGTTTTTCTTTATTAAAAATGTGATGCTTGATTTATAACTTAATTATTACTTTCTTAATCTTGTCTCAAATATTATCTAAAAAGTTTTCTGAAAATATTTACAATTGCGAAATAAATGTGTTAATATAAAAGTGTCACAAAGTTGTCACAAATTAGGTATTGCAATTCACAAAAAAGTAGAAACAGGAGGTCAATCATAATGAAGCAAACTGATCATGAAATCGTTGAAACATATACTCAATATTCTGGTATTGCCTTTTTTATAGGTCTTATTCTATTTTTATTATATTTCACTGGAAGCGGTTTCTTACATACAGGCGTGAGCCTAACAGTGAGCATAGTATTGATGGGGTCTTGTTCAACCTTATTTTTATTAGGTACTTTTTTGGGATTGATGTTCTCAATTTCTTCAAAAGAACAAGCTTAAGATGATAAAAAAGAGTGGGTGTTCAATGACAAAGGTCATTTTGAGCACCCTTTTGTTTTGAGTTTGGCTAATCGATCTATAAAGAAACTTAACATAATTTAACATTCATCCTATATGTTTAAATATTGTAGTTTCGATGCACTAGGAGGTGTTTTTAAAGGATGATATTTTTTAAAAAGTTAAAAGGTATGGATCGTAATGTATGGATCCGAGTTATCGGAGAAACGATTACGAGTAGTGCGATGATGATGCTTATGCCATTTTTTGCACTTTATTTAGAAGGTAAAGTCGATTCAATGCTAAAGGTAGGATTTATTATGTCGATTTCACCTATAGCATCTTTATTCGGTTCGATGGCTGGAGGTAGGCTGGCAGATTTATATGGTCGGAAACGGATGATGGTCTTTTCAACGCTTGGAACATCTCTCATCTTAGTTTCTTTTGCTTTAGTAGATAGTTATACGTCATTTTTAATTTTATCAATTTTACTAGGTATTAGTAACTCTTTTTTTAGTCCGGCAGCTTCTGCAATGGTAGCCGATGTAACTGAACCGGAAAAAAGAACTGAAGCCTATGGACTATTAAGGGTTGGGAGTAATGTAGGTACTGTCATAGGTCCATTATTAGGAAGTTCAGTTGTATATTTTTCAAAAGATAGTTTATTTTTTATTGCTGCAACAGCTTTAGGACTGTATAGTATTGCTCAATTAATTCTATTAAAAGAAACACTCCCTGCAGAAATGAAGAGTGTTAAAGAAAAGCAAGACAAAACAACAATCCCGTTTAAAAAGGTTATGAACATTATTATATCAGATAAATTATTGCTTTTTTATGTAGCAACAGGTGTCATAATATCAATGGGATTTTCGCAAATTGAAGGTATGCTACCACTTTATTTTAAACAAATCTTTAAATCTCATTTCGGAGAATGGAATCCTTATCCTTTTTTAATGTCACTTAATGGATTGCTAGTTGTCCTTTTTCAATTTCCTATTTCAAGTTATTTATCGAATCGTTCAATTGGAAAAACGATGTTCTATGGTACGATCTTATTTGGATTAGGTATTTTATCGATTGGTTTTGCACCGCCATTATTTCTTTTCGTTGGATTAGGTAAATGGATGATTCTAGTTCTGTTGGCAATAATCTTCATTTACTACACATTTGGAGAAATGGTCATGTCGCCAGTTCAAATGACATTTGTGGCGAATATCGCACCTGAAGAATTAAGGGCAACTTATATGGCTGTTGGTAGTATGAAATATACGATCGGTGGATTTCTTGGACCTTTATTAGGTGGCTTTTTGTTTGATTTAAAATTAGGGATCTGGCTTTTTATCATTCTTGGAACAGGAGTAGTTATTTCGGGAGTAATGTATCGTTCACTAGATGAAAAGGTAGCAATGAGAGATAATCAACAAGGCATAGCTCAATAAAGCATTATATGTTTCGATATACAAATGATTTCGAATCGTCTCTAGTTAAGGTTTTTAGATTTTGTCCGGACTGGTATAGCGCAATACGCTATACTTTTTTTAGTTGTTAAAAAATCACAAAAAGACTATCGTTGCATATGTTGTAAAGAAAAATAGGTTTCTACCCATAAAAGCTTATACACTTTTGTATAAAGTGGTACAATAGGGAGAGCAAAAAATAGTAGGGGGAACATCATGAAGATTAAGTTAGGATTATTATATGGCGGTAAATCTGCTGAACACAAAGTATCATTACAAACAGCTTTTGCCGTTATTTCTGCTTTAGATCACACAAAATTTGATGTGTATCCAATTTATATAACAGAACAAGGTGAATGGTTACAAGGTAAACAAATTGAAGGAAAAGTAGAAAGCGTTGCAGCTTTAAAATTCTCAAATGAAGATCAACAAGTAAATGAAATCGCTCCTGTCGCGTTAACTTCATCAATTATTCCTGCAGCTTCAAATCAAGATTCAACTGGACCAGTCGACGTTATTTTCCCATTATTACACGGACCAAATGGTGAAGATGGAACAGTTCAAGGATTACTTGAACTATTAAATATTCCTTACGTTGGTAACGGTGTATTAGCTTCAGCAGCTGGTATGGACAAAGTAATAATGAAAAACTTATTTGCTCAAGCTGGAATTCCTCAAGCTAAATATGTTCATTTCTTAAAAACAGAGTGGAAAGCAAATGCAGAAACTTGCTACGAAGAAGTAGAGAAAGAATTAGGATATCCTGTATTTGTTAAACCAGCTAATTTAGGTTCTAGTGTTGGTATTACAAAAGCTAAGAACCGTGAAGCATTAATCGCTTCATTTGAAGAAGCATTCCAGTTTGACCGTAAAATAATTATTGAAGAAAACATTGTTGGGCGTGAAATTGAAATTGCCGTATTAGGTAATGACCAAGTTGAATGTTCAGTTGTCGGTGAAATCAAACCGTCGGTAGAGTTTTATGACTACGCTGCAAAGTATGAGAGTAGCGATACGGGTCTAATTATTCCCGCTCCAGTTGAGACTGAAACATATGAAAAAATTAAACATTTTGCAGAGGTTGCATTCAAAGCAATTGATGGTTCAGGTTTAACTCGTGCTGATTTCTTTGTAACAGAAGATGGTGGTGTATTAATGAATGAAGTTAATACAATGCCTGGTTTTACACCATTTAGTATGTACCCGCAATTATGGCAGGCTACAGGTGTAACGTATCCAAAATTAATTGAAAAATTAATTGACCTAGCAATCGAACGTTACGAGCAAAAACAACAAATTAAATATAATATTTAACAATTGAAAACACTATTCATGGTTGAATAGTGTTTCAGTTTGTTGATAGTCCAAAAATCTGATTTTCAGACTGTTTTCATATGGATGCTATATAGAAGAGGAGTCGGTGACAATGTCAATCGTGCGTACTTTATCTCAAATCGTTAATATGATTCCTGGAAGTGAATTAAAAGGGGAAGATTTAACGATTAATGGAGTTTCTACAGATTCACGTGTAGATTTAACTGGAAAATTATTTATCCCGATTATTGGTGAAAAATTCGATGCGCATCAATTTTTACCTCAAGCGATTGAAAATGGTGCTAGTGCAGTTCTTTGCTCAAGAACGTTTTCCGATGTACCTTCAAACGCTTCTGTTATTTTAGTCGATGACACATTAGAAGCCCTACAAAAACTTGCTAAATCTTATTTAAAAGAGTGGAATGGTAAAGTAGTGGGAATTACAGGTAGTAATGGGAAAACCTCCACAAAAGATATTTTAACGAGCATTCTTTCAGCAAAATACAAAGTACATAAAACACAAGGAAACTTTAATAATCATATTGGACTTCCTTTAACAGTATTAGCGATGGCTGAGGATACAGAAGTTGCTGTATTGGAAATGGGTATGAGTAATTTTGGTGAAATTGAGTTTTTATCTAATTTAGCTGAGCCTGATGCAGCAATTATTACAAATATCGGTGAGTCCCATATGCAAGAGTTAGGCTCAAGAGCTGGTATTGCAAAGGCGAAGCTTGAAATCGCTAGTGGTTTATCAAAAAGTGGATTACTTGTAATTAATGGTGATGAGCCGTTATTAATCGAAGGTACAAAAGACAAAAGTTCAATCTATACTATTGAAACATTCGGTTTTAGTGAAAGTAATGATGTATATCCAACGTTTATTGAAATGAACGAAGCTGGAAGTGAATTCGAAATAAATAAAGCTAAAGAAGTTCGTTTCAAATTGGCTGTACTAGGCAAACATAATATTAGTAATACATTGGCAGCAATTGCAGTTGCGAGAAAACTTTCATTAACTTGGGATGAAATTAACGCTGGTATGCAGAATTTAGAAATGACAAAAATGCGTATGGAACTTTTAAAAAGTGAAAATGGGCTAACAGTTATTAATGATGCTTATAATGCTAGTGTTACATCAATGAAAGCTGCCCTTTTGTTTGCTTCAGAATTAAAAGGTTATGACCGTAAGTTTGTAGTATTTGGCGACATGTTGGAACTAGGTGATCAAGAAATTGCCTTCCATGAAGAAATTGGTGAAGAAGTTGTAAATCTTCATTTTGACTTTTTATACACTTTTGGGCCATTAAGTAAGTTTGCAGCAACTTCAGCATTCGAACAAATGGATTCTTCGAAAGTAAAAAGTTTTGATGACAAAAACAAATTAATTGAAGACTTGAAACAACAAGTCCAACCAAATGACCTAGTGTTAGTAAAAGCTTCTAGAGGTATGAAGTTAGAGGAAGTTGTAAATGTGTTACTACAGTAGTAATATAATGAATGGAAATATGGGCTAGGAGGCATAGAAATTAATTTCTTTAAAGTCTTTTCCTATACGCTTAACCAAGTCCAATTTCTAAATGAAATCTTTATTTGCGTAATTTAACATATGAAAACTATTCGTAATAAAGCGAATAAAAGGCTGAAAACCATGGGTTTTAGTGAGGATTTAACGTTTTTTGGGGTAAAGAAGAAGGTTCGAAGGTCAAATTGTTAGAATATAACTTCATTTGCTTTTTGGATGGAATGTCCGTATAATGGGTAGATATTGTTTCCTTTTCATGATACTTCGGACTATTGTTTGCCACTAAAAACGAACCTTCCATATGAACAGTCACGAAACATATAATATTTTAAATTTTTATAGATCAATTGAGATACAAAGGAGATTAACCAAATTGACAACATTTCAAGAATTAGGATTAAGTAGTAAAATCCTGTTTGCGATTGAAAAATTAGGCTTCGAGGAAGCTACACCAATTCAAGCGCAGACTATTCCATTAGCAAAACAAGGCCATGATGTAATTGGTCAAGCGCAAACTGGTACTGGTAAAACAGCCGCTTTCGGTATTCCATTACTAGAAAAAATTGATGTAGATAGTAGCAATGTCCAAGGACTTGTTATCGCTCCTACGCGAGAGCTAGCTATTCAAGTTGGCGAAGAATTACACAAAATCGGTATGAATAAAGGTGTTAAAATCCTTCCGATTTACGGTGGACAAGATATTAATCGTCAAATGCGTTCATTAAAAAAATTCCCACATATTATTGTAGGAACTCCTGGTCGTATTCAAGACCATATTAACCGTCGTACAATTCGCCTAAACAATGTAAATACAGTTGTTTTAGATGAAGCGGATGAAATGTTAAACATGGGATTCATTGAAGATATTGAAGCGATCTTAAAAGAAGTTCCAGAAAACAAACAAACACTTCTTTTCTCTGCTACAATGCCTGATCCAATTCGTCGCATTGCAGAAACTTTCATGACAAATCCACAAATTGTAAAAGTAAAAGCAAAAGAAGTTACAATGCCTAACATTGAACAACATTTTATTGAAGTTCAAGAAAAGAAAAAGTTTGACGTTCTTACACGTTTATTAGATATTCAAACACCAGAATTAGCAATTATTTTTGGTCGTACAAAACGTCGTGTTGATGAATTATCAGAAGCATTAAACTTACGTGGTTATGCTGCAGAAGGTATTCATGGTGATTTATCACAAGCAAAACGTGAGCAAGTACTTCGTAAATTTAAATCTGGTTCAATTGATGTTTTAGTTGCAACTGATGTAGCAGCTCGTGGATTAGATATTTCTGGCGTTACACATGTATACAACTTTGATATTCCACAAGATCCTGAGAGCTATGTTCACCGAATTGGACGTACTGGTCGTGCTGGAAAATCAGGTATAGCGATGTTATTTATTACTCCTCGTGAGTTTAATCAATTAAAAAATATCGAACGTACAACTAAGCGTCGTATGGAACGTATGACTGCACCTACATTAGACGAAGCAATTGAAAGTCAACAACGTATCATTGCAGAGAAATTAACTTCGACTATGGAAAGTGATAATTTAGCGTTCTACAAACGTATTGCAGAAGAATTACTTGAAGAGCATGATTCTGTAAGTGTTGTAGCTGCAGCTTTAAAAATGTTAACAAAAGAGCCAAATGAAACACCAATTCGTTTAACTGATGAGCCACCAATGGTCAAACGTGACCGTGGCGGACGCGGTGGAAACGGCGGAAACGGTGGCGGCGGATACCGTCGTGGAGAAAATAGACGTAGCGGCGGTGGAGATGGACGTCGTAGCGATAATCGTCGTGGAGATGGACGTCGTGGAGACCGTGATAACCGTGGCGGAAGTTTCCGTAACAAACGTAGCGAAGGTCCTCGTGATAACAACCGTGGTGGACAACGTAAACCACAAGACAGCAGTAAATAAGTTATTAGTTAAGGTACATGGTAAAATCCATGTACCTTTTTGTTTGTAATTTTATTCTCTTCTATATGTGTGAATTTGGATAGATTCCATACACTAATTAAAAAACATATGAGAGTTGGAATGAAAATGCTAGTAAGACTTGGGTATGTTGCAATGAGTATGAACTTACAAAATGCTTCACCTTCAAAAACTATGACAGTTACACAGTTTTTAAAGCAAAAGGATAAAGAAGCGGCTATTCGTAAGTTAGAACAAATTGCTAATACAAATATTAACAACTGCTTAAGATTACTAAAGCATAATAAGGGACATGATATATCATTTTTTCGACTAAGTAGTAAATTGATTCCTTTAGCGAATCATGAAGAAGTGGCAGATTGGAATTATATCAAGCCATTAAAGGAAGGTTTGCTTGAGTTAGGTAAATTTGCACTTGCTAATGAAATGAGAATTGATTTTCATCCAGATCATTTTGTTATTTTAAACTCTACAGATGAAGACTTATTAAAAACATCTCTTAAAACCTTGAAAATGCACTATCAGTTATTAAAAGGTATGAGAATTAACCCTGAACAAAGATGTGTATTACATATTGGTGGAGGATATGATGATAAAGAAAAATCACTCGAACAATTAATCGAAAATTTCAGCTTAGTTCCAGCGTCCATTCAGAAAATGTTAATGTTTGAGAATGATGATACTACTTTTACATTTGAAGAAACGTTATATGCTTGTGAAAAATTAGGCGTGCCACTTGTATTTGACTATCATCATCACTTAGTCAATCATGAAAATGAAGACTGGGTAAAAAGTTGGGGCGATGCTGTTAATACGTGGAGAGATTCCAGTTTACCAATGAAAATGCATATATCAAGCCCTAGAGATGAGAAAGATATTCGGGCTCATGCCGATTTTGTAGATTCGAATCTGTTTATTACGTTTTTAAATGAAATATATGGCTCGGTTGATCAAATTGATTGTATGATTGAAGCAAAACAAAAAGATAATGCACTCTTTCAATTAATGGAAGATATGAAAGATCATCCTTCAGTTGAGGTTATTAATGGTGCAAGCTTTTATTTTAAACCGTAGTACTTAGAAAGTAGGGGGAATATGATTGTAGGTATTGGGTTGGATTTAGTTGAAATCGAAAGAATGAAAGAAATTATTATTTCGCAGCCGCGTTTTTCTAAAAGGATTCTGACTGAAGCAGAATATGGAATATACAAAAACTTATCGGAGCGTAGAAAATTAGAATTTTTGTCAGGTAGATTTGCAGCAAAAGAGGCTTGCTCAAAAGCATTTGGAACTGGCATTGGAAAAGAGATAGGGTTTCAAGACATTGAAATTTTAAACGATGAGAAAGGTAAGCCTGTTTTAACTGTTGATTTACCATTTATACCGTTTTTATCGATTACGCATACTGAACATTATGCTGCTGCTCAAGTGGTTTTACAGCAAATCTAAACAGTTTTCAAGCAGTCACTCATCTATGGAGTGGCTGTTCTTTTTTTGTAAATTAACAATGCACCGTAGAAGAAAAATCCCCATAACTACAGCACTTTTTTCGCCATTTGGCTCGTTTTCTTTAAAAATATTTTAATTTAGCTTGTCATGCTAGTCTGCATATTTTAAAGCTTGACCTCATATAGTTTTATGAGGATATGAGAAGCAAGGTTGCAACGTGCATGAATAAATCAAGATTAAACTTCTAAGCTACTCGCGCACATTTATTCAATTGCCTTTGCATGAGATTCTCTTTTTTTACAATAGAGGAACAAAGGAGCTGGGGAAATGAAGAAAAAGCTTGTAGCGATGCTTTTGACTGTCATGTTAGTACTATCATTAGCTGCATGTGGAACGAAATCGAAAGATGATGTAGTAGGTTCTCTTAGCAATCAGATTGAAAAAATGAATGGTTATAAGGCGGATGCAACATTAACAATTAATAATGGCAACGATCCACAAAAGTATGAAGTTGTCATTTGGCACAAAAAGCCTTCTTACTATCGTGTACAATTAAAAAATGCTAAGAGCGATCAAAATCAAATTATTTTAAGAAACAAAGAAGGTGTATTCGTTTTAACACCAGCATTAAATAAAAGCTATCGCTTCCAAAGTGATTGGCCATCAAACAGCAGTCAGCCATACTTACCAGAATCATTGGTTAATGACCTAGTACAGGATAAAAATGCAACATTTAAAACAACTAAAAAAGGCTATGTTTTTGAAACGAAAACAAATTATACAAATAGACAATTACTCCCAACACAAGAAATTACATTTAATAAAAAAGGTTTAACACCTGAATCGGTAAAATTATTAGATACAGATAAAAATGTAGTGTTGGACGTTAAATTTGATAAAGTAGAATACAATGCTAAGTTTGATAGCGACGCATTTGACGTGAAGAAAAATATGACAAGCGCTCGTTTAAGTGTACCTACATCAACTAATCCAGAAAATGATCCTAATTTATTAGTTACACTTTACCCTAATTATTTGATGAATGGTGTAGTGCTTGATGACCAACAAGAAGTAAAAACTAATACTGGTGTTCAAGTTATCCTTTCATATAAAGGTGATAAAAAATCGTTTACTTTAATTGAGCAAAAAGCGAAGATTACAGAGTCTGGTACAACAATGGAAATCACTGGTGAACCAGTTGATTTAGGAAAAACCGTAGGGGCACTATCAGATAAGATGATCACATGGTCATATGGCGGAACAGACTTTACGATTGTTTCTAAAAACTTAACTCAAAGCGAATTAATTCAAGTTGCTCAATCAGTCGGAGATACAGGCACAAAATAATATTTTTTCCAAACTTAAAAGGGCGTGATGATGCTTTATCACGCCTTTTTAAATTTCAAATAAACTGTGAATGAGTAGTATATTGGTTGACATTTATAGTAAAATAAGCAAATAATTTAACACATATAAAAAGAGTAATGGGTAAATCGATAAGGAAGTGTAAATCATGACAGAAACACCATTTTATCGCGACACTTGGGTAGAAGTGGATTTAGATGCAATTGAAGAAAACATTAAAAATATTGTATCGCTTTACCCAAATCATCAAGAAATTTATGTAGCTTTAAAGGCGAATGCATATGGACACGGTTATGTAGAAGTAGCTAAACAAGCATTAAAGTCTGGAGCAACAAGATTATTAGTCGCTTTTATTGATGAAGGGATATTTCTGCGTAATGCAGGAATAGAAGCACCAATTTTAGTTTTAGGTGCAACTAGACCAGAGGATATAAACGTCGCAATTGAGCATAAATTAACTTTAACAGCATATAATGTTGATTGGTTAGAAGGTATTTCTCAAAATCTAAAAAATACTGATGGTACAATGATTCATATTAAATTTGATACCGGGATGGGTAGGTTAGGCTTAAAGACAAAATCGGAGTGGGAACGAGCAGCATCGATCTTACAAGATAATCCATCGATTAAATTAGAAGGATTGTTTACACATTTTGCTACTGCCGATGAGTTAAATAAATCCTATTTTAATCAGCAATTAAAGACATTTTATGAATGTATCGAATGGGTTAAGAGTAGTGGATTTGCGCCTGAGCTAATTCATTGTGCGAACAGCGCAGCGGCTGCATTAGAAACTAACCTATTTAACACAGTTCGAGTTGGAATTATCATGTATGGTTTAACTCCATCTTTAGAGATAAAGCCATTGCTGCCATTTACATTAAAGCCCGCACTATCGCTTTATACGAAAATCTCACATATTAAACAGTTACCATCGAATAGTGGTGTAAGTTATGGAGCAACGTATTTTACTTCTGACTCAGAGTGGATTGCTACATTACCAGTTGGTTATGCAGATGGATGGCTAAGAGATATGCAAGGCTTTTCTGTACTAGTGGAAGGTGAAAAGGCAGAAATCGTTGGTAGAGTTTGTATGGATCAGTGTATGATCAAGCTTTCAAAGCATTATCCTGTTGGTACAAAAGTGACGTTAATAGGAGAAAATAAAGACGGAGCTGTTACGGCTGAGGACGTGGCTATACACATGAATACAATCAATTATGAAGTAACTTGCCTTCTGAATCATCGGGTACCAAGAGTATATAAAAAGAATGGAAATATTAAGTCAGTCAGTAATTATCTAGTATCAGATAAATTGTAATTTGATGTATTAAAGTATGAAACACCGTTATTTGGTTAAGATAAACGAAGATATGTGTCTTTCCAATCACTGAAAATAATGGTATGATGTAGTATAGGGAGATATATGGGTAATAGTTGATTCTGGAGGTGCTGAAACTTGTCCGAACTAAATGCGACAACTGAAATAACAGTACGTTTACCAAAACACGTAGTAAGCGAACTAGATGGATTAGTAAAGCAAGAAAACGGTAATCGAAATGAGTATATTTATCAAGCGACTAAGATGTTTTTAAAAGATCGTAAAAGACGCCAAAGTCGTGAACATATGCGACGCGGATACATGGAAATGGCTAAAATCAACTTATTAATATCTTCTGAGTCATTCTATGCTGAGTCTGAAGCGGATTCTAAAGTGGAGCGCTTAGTTAGCGGGGGGTAATCACTTGATAGTAAAACGTGGCGACGTATATTTTGCAGACCTTTCCCCTGTAGTTGGCTCGGAACAAGGTGGAGTTCGTCCGGTTCTCATAATACAAAATGATATCGGTAATCGTTTTAGTCCTACCGTTATAGTCGCTGCGATTACAGCACAAATCCAAAAAGCAAAGCTTCCAACACATGTTGAAATCGATGCTAAAAAATATGGATTTGAACGTGATTCGGTTATACTACTAGAGCAAATTCGAACGATTGACAAACAGCGATTAACCGATAAGATAACACATCTTGACGATGAGATGATGGATCAGGTTGATGAAGCGTTGCAAATCAGTTTAGGACTTGTTGATTTTTAAAGTTGCTTTTTTTAGCAGCTTTATCTACATAAATTATAATTAATGTTTTATAACCCTTTCGACTTGAAAGGGTTATTTTAGGTCTTATATAATTCCCAAAAATTGGAGGCGTTAAATTATGTCACAGCAATTGATTAATAAAATAGCATCTGATTTATCTATTACTTTGAAACAAGTAGCTACTGTCATTGAATTAAAGGAAGAAGGAAATACAATTCCCTTTATTGCCAGGTACCGAAAAGAAAAGACGGGTTCTCTTGATGAAGTTCAAATTCATTCGATCTTGGAGAAATATGAGTATGCTGTAAATCTTCAAACACGAAAAGATGAAGTAATCCGTTTAATTGAGGAAAAAGGAAAGTTGACTGATGAATTACGTAAAAGTATTACGTTAGCAACAAAGCTACAAGAAGTAGAGGATTTATACCGACCATATAAAGAAAAAAGAAGGACTCGTGCTACGGTCGCAAAAGATAAAGGGTTAGAACCATTTGCAGAGTGGTTATTCTCGATGCCAAAAGAAGGCACGTTAGCAGAAGAGGCATTAAAATACATAAATATTGAACTTGAAGTTAGTACAGCTGATGAAGTTATTCAAGGTGGAAAAGACATTATTGCGGAATGGATTGCAGACGATGCTACATATCGAAAGTGGATTCGTGAAGTTACATTTAAAAAAGGAACAATTGATAGTACTGTAAAAGATGCCGATAAAGACGAGAAAAAAGTTTATGAAATGTATTATGAATACTCTGAGCCAATTGCAAGGATTGTTCCACATAGAATACTAGCAATGAATCGTGCGGAGAAAGAAGATATTTTAAGGGTTGCAGTTCAATCGCCTTTTGATGAAATCATTTCATATTTAGAAAGAAAAGTTATGATAAAGGAAACTTTTGTGCGACTAATTTTAAAAGAAGTTGTTGAGGATGCTTATAAACGATTAATTCAAACTTCAATTGAAAGAGAGATTCGTAAGGAATTATCCGAAAAAGCTGATTCTCATGCAATTAATATTTTCTCAGAAAACTTACGCTCACTATTGCTACAGCCACCATTAAAAGGAAAAATCGTTCTTGGAGTTGACCCTGCATTCCGTACAGGTTGTAAATTAGCCGTTGTAGATGAAACAGGTAAAGTACTTAAAATTGATGTTATTTATCCGCATCCTTTCAAAGGTGAAAGAGAAGAAGTTCAAAGAAATAAAAGAGAGCAAGCAATTGCAAAAATTAAAGATATTCTTATCAAATATAAAATAGAGATGATTGCAATTGGAAACGGAACAGCGTCTCGTGAAACTGAGCTATTTATATCTGAAATTCTAAAAGAAATGAAAAATAGTATTTACTATGTAATCGTAAATGAAGCTGGAGCGAGCGTGTATTCTGCTTCGGAACTAGCGCGAGAAGAGTTTCCAAATTTCCAAGTTGAGGAAAGAAGTGCGGTATCAATCGCAAGAAGATTACAAGATCCGTTAGCTGAATTGGTTAAAATTGACCCTAAATCTGTTGGCGTAGGATTATACCAACATGACGTTTCTCAAAAAAGTCTGAATGAATCACTATCGTTTGTTGTTGAAACATCAGTTAACCAAGTAGGTGTAAATGTAAATACAGCATCAGTTTCGCTATTACAACATGTATCGGGCTTGTCCAAAACGGTGGCGAAAAATATCGTTAATTATCGTGATGAAAAAGGGAAAATTACAAATCGAAAAGAGCTTAAAACGATACCGAGACTAGGTGCAAAAACATACGAACAATGTATTGGATTCTTGCGCGTTGTCGAAGGGGATGAACCTTTAGATCGTACAAGTATTCATCCGGAGAATTATGTGCAAGTAAAAAAACTATTAAAGCAATTAAATTTCTCAACAAATCAAATTGGTTCAAAAGAACTAAAAGAAAAGTTAAAGACGCTAAACTTAGAAGAAATATCAGAACAACTTGATATTGGTTTAATTACACTGAATGATATTTTAGGTTCATTAACACAACCTGAAAGAGATTTACGAGACGAATTAGCAGCACCAATCCTTCGCCAAGATGTTCTTCAAATTGAAGACTTAAAAATAGGCATGGAGCTTGAAGGAACAGTAAGAAATGTAGTCGATTTTGGTGCATTTGTAGATATAGGATTAAAGAATGACGGTCTTGTTCATATTTCAAGAATGAGTAGTAAATTTATAAAACATCCACTAGACGTTGTATCAGTTGGACAAGTAGTAAAAGTATGGATTGCTGAAGTAGATCAAAAGAAACAAAGAGTAGGCTTATCTATGCTGCCAATTGATGCAAAAGAAAAAGTCAAAGCTTAATTTTTTGATAATAAAACCAACATTGATTTAATAACTTTATTTGATAACGGTTCTTTTCATAAAATGCTTTCTGCATTTGAGTCTTAAGCCAACTAGGCATTACCATGATGAAAACCTCCAACTTAAAAATCTTCGCCCATCTTAACTATTGAGATGGGCGATGAAATAAATGAGTGAGGGGTAACCTTCCGATACATTGTATAAAAAGGATAACTGTATTGTTCATTTTGGATAGTAAAAATTACGCCGTTGTAGAGAGATTTACTAAGAGCAGCCCATTTAGCATAAATCGTACTAATAAGATCTTTTGAAATTCTCATTTGTATGTTTAATGTATGCACATACCCAGAAAAATGTGAGTTGTTTAGTTAGAATAAAGAAGAAAAAGAGGTGGCGATCTATAAATGGACAATGAGGAGATACAAAAATTAGTAGAAGACCTATCGATTGCCTATTTCGGACGGCCATTTCTCCATCAAGCTTCCTTCAATACTAGATTGAGAACTACTGGTGGAAGGTATTTATTAAAAAATAGTAATATCGAATTAAATAAATTATACTATCAAGAACACGGAATCGAAGAGCTAAAGGGAATTATATTACACGAGCTGTGTCACTATCATCTTCATATTATGAAGAAAGGATATAAACACGAGGATAAAGATTTTAAAGACCTACTAAAAAAAGTAGGTGCGCCTAGATACTGTAAACCACTAAATTCTATAAAGAAAAGAACACATTCTTATAAATATAAATATAGATGTGTTGGGTGTGGACAAGACTTCTTAAGAAAAAGAAAAGTAGACACAAAGCGCTTTGTATGTGGAATATGTAAAAGTCCATTAAAACAATTATAAATAGTGTTGACAGGGAATATATGTATAGTTTATATTAATACTTGTCATCATGTTGCAGCACATGACGAATTGATTTAAATTTTTCCGCAGTAGCTCAGTGGTAGAGCACTCGGCTGTTAACCGAGTGGTCGTAGGTTCGAATCCTACCTGCGGAGCCATTATTATAGAGAAGTACCCAAGTGGCTCAAGGGGCGCCCCTGCTAAGGGTGTAGATCGTTAACGCGGTGCGAGGGTTCGAATCCCTTCTTCTCTGCCATATTTTTTTTTGGCCCGTTGGTCAAGCGGTTAAGACACCGCCCTTTCACGGCGGTAACACGGGTTCGAGTCCCGTACGGGTCACCAATATTTTATCCCGGAGGATTAGCTCAGCTGGGAGAGCACCTGCCTTACAAGCAGGGGGTCGGCGGTTCGAGCCCGTCATCCTCCACCATTTCTTTAAAATGATATAAACTTTTATTATCGCGGGGTGGAGCACGAACGAATATGCTTCGAAGTAATAACTTCAGCATACCAATCGAGCTGCTACTTGCATAAACATCCTGAGATTGGGATGGTCTTAACGAAATAAACTTCATGGATCTAATAAAATAGTATCCACATTATCGCGGGGTGGAGCAGTCTGGTAGCTCGTCGGGCTCATAACCCGAAGGTCGCAGGTTCAAATCCTGTCCCCGCAACCAAATGGTCCCGTGGTGTAGCGGTTAACATGCCTGCCTGTCACGCAGGAGATCGCCGGTTCGATCCCGGTCGGGACCGCCATTAATTACTACAGTTTGTAGTATTTTTTTCTTTATTTGGAGAAAAATAGTAGTGGGATGGTTGAATTTTTTTTATCTTGAGGAGTAGTTTCGAGGGGTAAATACAATACTACATAAGACAATCCTGCGGTGTTACTTCATGTAGCATATTCGCACATTAGGTAAAGAAGAATATTGAAATATCGGATTGTTTTTTATCTTGAGAGGTTTAATCGAGAGGTAAATCAATACAACATAAAAAAAATCCTGCGGTGCATATTCACGTAGTTTATTCGGTGGAGTAGAGCATGCAGCTAATTCATTGGGCTATAGCCAAGCGGTAAGGCAACGGATTTTGATTCCGTCATGCCCTGGTTCGAATCCAGGTAGCCCAGCCATTTTTATTTTGAATAGTAATGTTTAAGGTAGAGGGATTTGCTTTTATCTTAAATGCGATCGTGTAAACAGTAAGTAAGTTTAAAAATAGTTGGTTTTTAGTTGTACTTGTACTATCATGTATTTATAAACTTGTTAATACGAGCCATTAGCTCAGTTGGTAGAGCATCTGACTTTTAATCAGAGGGTCGAAGGTTCGAATCCTTCATGGCTCACTTTTGTTTATTCGCGGTCGTGGCGGAATGGCAGACGCGCTAGGTTGAGGGCCTAGTGGAGGTTTCTCCGTGGAGGTTCAAGTCCTCTCGGCCGCATCTTAATTATGACTTTTCAAGGCATCTTACAATTGTAGGGTGTCTTTTTTGTGTTGATTGACATTAGTAAAGAAATAATTGTAAATTTTTAGTACTTAAGAAATCACTTTTTTTGTTCACTAAATTAGTAAAAAAGGCTATTTTAAAAGAATATTCATGATAACCACTTGTTACACATTGATGCGCGTTTTTATAAAACTACTGATCTATAGGGATAGACTATACTAAAAAACTCACTTTTGATATATTCCAAAAGTGAGTCGTAACATTAATAATTAGCTGGATTTACTTGAAGCGGTTTGAATTTTTGATTTGTATCAGAGTAATGCCACCATTCTTTTAAATAGCCCAAGAAACCGGCTTGCCTCATCGCTTTATCCATGATTTGATAATTCTTTTCTTGTACACTATTTCGCTTATAGCTTCGAGAAGCACGGGATGAAAAATCATCGAATCTGGATTGCATTTGAACTTCTTTTCCATCCAATGTACACAATGTTATATCTAGTGTTGCACCTAGTTGGTGTCCGCGTATATTTTTTGGATTAGGCTTAGCAACATAATCTGAATTAGGATATGCCTTCCAAAGTGTTTGTTGAGCTGATAAAGGACGGTAAGCATCCCAAACTTTAATCGTATATCCTTGTTTTTTTAGAATAGAGTTTGCTTTAGCTAATTTTTTGGCTGTGCTCGTCCTAAGGATGGCTTGGCTAAAATTATATATACGTTTGCCGGTAAAGTTATTCGTTGTATTATAGCGTAAATCAACGATCATACTTTTATCTAATGATTTAATATTAGTGAACTCTGAAATGACATACTTCCCACTAATAAATCCTGTTTTACTTTTAAATTTAATTTTATACCATCCATTAGCTTGTTTATTCATAACCGTTAAATATTGACCTTTTTTCACAGTACCAATCAACTTAGATGCTGTGCTAGGGCCGCTACGAACATTTAGTTTACTTGCAGTTACGGTGTAAACTTTATTTGATGCATAAGTAGAGTTTGGATTTGTAAAAAAACTGATCCACAAAGATAAAATAGCTAAACAACTTACTAAAATCTTCTTGATTCTTCTCATAGTTCACCTTCTAATTAATTTGTGTAATAATCTGTTAACTATTTTAATTATTCATTAGAATACGTGTTCTTTCAATTTAAAACTTATTTGGCAATATAAAAAAACATTACAATTTAGTAATGTTTTTAGTAATTTATAATATTGGAGATAGAAGTCGAGAAATAGCTTCCTTTATTTTTATAAAAACTGTTCTCGCTTGATACTTTTCAAGAGTAAGTTCACTGGAATATTTACTATCAGATATAAAAAGGTCTTGTAGATTGGATGATTCTTTTTCTGAATAGACGATCGCGTTAATTTCAAAATTTAATTTAAAACTACGTGTATCAATGTTAGTAGTTCCAACTGAAGCAACTTCTTGGTCTATTACGATTGTTTTAGCATGCAAAAATCCATTTTCGTATAGCAATATTTTTGCTCCGTAGGATAATAGTTCGCCTGCGTATGATAGTGATGCCCAATGTACGAATGGGTGGTCAGGTTTACTTGGAATCATTATTCTAACATCAATTCCAGATAATGCAGCAATTTTACAAGCGTCCATAATGCTAGCATCAGGAATAAAGTAAGGGGTTTGAATATAAACGCTTTGTTTAGCAGACGTAATTAGTTTAACGTACATATTTTTTAAATGCTCTGTTTCCGAATTTGGCCCACTAGCAACAATTTGTATGGGAGTATTTCCGATACTTTCCACATTATTAAATGTAAATTCCTCTATAATATGTACATGTTGTTTAGTAGCTTGTTGCCAGTCTAATATAAATCGCCCTTGAATTTGATTTACTGAATCACCTTTTATTCGAAAATGGGTGTCTCTCCAGTAACCAAATTTCTTATCAATTCCAAGATACTCGTCCCCGACATTAAAACCTCCTATATAAGCAATTCTCCCATCAATAATACAAAGTTTTCTGTGATTTCTATTGTTTAATCGAAAATTGATGAGTCTTAAGAAGGAAGGGAAGAAAGCTTTTACCTCACCTCCGTGTTTAACAAGATCTTTGAAAAAAGAGGGAGTGATTTTTTTCGAACCAATGTCATCGTACAGAACTCGTACTTTTACGCCTTTTTCTGCCTTCTTTGTAAGTTCGTCTCTAAGCTTTTTTCCTAACGAGTCACGTTGAATGATGTAGTATTGAATATTTATCTCTTTTTCGGCATTTTGTATGTCTTCGAAAAGCGAATTAAATTTTTCGTAACCGTCACTAAATGTTTGGATCTCGTTTTCAGTTGTTAATAAAGAATTAGCGGATTTTAAATTCATCATAATTAAATGTGAATGCTTCGATAGTAATTCATCTTGGATAAAGTGTTGATCATTATGTATTTGATTTGCTTGATTAGTAACTGCTAATTGAAGGTAACTTCTTTCTTTATTTGAAAGATGATAGAAGTTTTTTTGTTTTAGCTGCCTGCCTAAAAAAAGGTATAGTAAGAAACCGACTATTGGTATAAAAAGTAGGATCATAAGCCATGCCCACGTAGCTGCAACATCTCTCTTTTCAATAAAAATTAAAACACCAGCTAGCAGTATATTAACAATAAGGAGGATTGTAATAAAATTTATATCCATTGTACTCACATCCTATATAATTAGATTGCTTTTAATATGTTTTATTTAATGAATCAAAGTATACAATCAAACTGTATACTTTCTCAATAATAAAAGGATTTTATCATTTACTCTGTAATTTTTCACGGTACGGTACCAAAACCGAGTATTTAAGTGCTTGTGGGAGTATATGAAGAGAAAGTTCTTCAAAAATCAAATCATTTTAACGGAGGTTGTCTTTAAATAGTACTATAACAATGCCACTAATGTTAATTTGCTTTATGTCTATTATGAGAAAACTAAACTGATGAAAGTTACTATTTAATCAGTAATTTGAGGTGGAAAAGTACTGTAGTAGTACGGTTAAGAGCAATATATTATTGCAAATCAAATTAATCGTAACTTTTTTCTTAAATATTGTTGACAATAATTGTCTTATACTTTAATATAGTTAAAGTCACGTCAGAAGTTAACGAAGTCAACGAAAGCTTATCGTAGTAAGCATTGAAAGTTAAAAAAACTTTTTAAAAAAAGTGTTGACATAAACAGTTAGATGTTATAAACTGTAAAAGTCGCTAACGAAGACGACACACTTTAAAATATGCGCCCGTAGCTCAATTGGATAGAGCGTTTGACTACGGATCAAAAGGTTATGGGTTCGAGTCCTTTCGGGCGCGCCATATTTCGGGAAGTGGCTCAGCTTGGTAGAGCACCTGGTTTGGGACCAGGGGGTCGCAGGTTCAAATCCTGTCTTCCCGACCATTTTCGCGGGTGTAGTTTAATGGTAAAATAGAAGCCTTCCAAGCTTCGGTCGTGGGTTCGATTCCCATCACCCGCTCCATTATTTTGAACTTTGAAAACTAAA